>DGTD01000001.1 GCA_002396385.1 Bacteroidales bacterium UBA4345 | reverse complement strand
GATGGTTAGTGCCGTTCTGCGATGCTGGCTATGTGGTAGAGCTCACCGATGCGGCTAACGAACTGCGGAGCGGCCGCTACTACGTTGAGACTGTCGAGGTGTCGTTTTCTTCTGCCGGGGGTGTGCGTTCGGTTTCCCTTGGTGCTTCTGTTGCTTCTGGTGGCTGAGCCATGTTTCATGTAAGTTCTCGAGCCCCAAATGGTACATCTCGCATTTGTCGCAACTGCGACGGCAGGCGGCGTTCACGTCGTTGGTGTACAGTTCAACGTCTTCATGGCACTCACACTCGCAGTCGCGGTGGTGCTCGTTGGCGCACCTGCCACACCAGTCGCAATAATGGTGACCGCATTTGCAGTCGCACGCATAGTTGCAAGTATTTACTCCGCCCAGCGCATTCGCCGCAAAAACAGCGGCAAAAAGCAAAAATAGGATTGATAAATAGCGCATAACTCCTCCTTTTTTCGTGGAAATTTACCCTTTTCGGGGCAAAATCCCACATTTTTCAACATGTTTTAGGGCATTCTGACCTATTTTTGGTTTGAAAAACAGATAAATATTTAGAGGAAAAGAATAATCTTAAAAGGTGTCTTTGTTTCAATCAAAAGTATGCTTTCTTCTTCCGACATTCCCCCACAATTCATTAAACCGTGCTGTGTTGTAACAGGGGTTTGTTATAATGAATTTGGAATGTTTATTATATTTGTGTTAAAGTTGACTGAAGATTTTATCAAAAAGTCTAACAGACTATCTTTATGAATATATGGTTGTGGCATGGAGACCAATGTACGCATAAGGGGAGCTTCGAACTAATAATAATTATATGGGGACGATTGTTGAATTAAAGAATTTGTCTATTGGCTATAAAGAGAAAGACGACATTCTTGTTGTAGAGAAAATGAATGCGACCCTGTATTCGGGTCAGCTAACATGTCTGTTAGGCCCGAACGGTGCGGGAAAATCAACTTTACTACGCACACTCTGCAAATTCCAACCGCCCATTGAAGGCCAAATTACTGTTAACGGACGCAACCTGTCAGAATTTACTAACCAAGAGATGGCCCGTCTAGTCAGCGTGGTACTTACCCACAACCAGCTTTATCTTGACCTTACCGCTTTTGATGTTGTTGCCATGGGACGCATGCCTTACACAGGTGTGCTGGGTATTCTGACGAATGACGACTATAAGGTTATAGACGAATGTGTTCGACAGACTGGTATAGAAAACTTACTGAAACGAAAAATTGCAACACTCTCTGACGGCGAACGGCAAAAAGTGATGGTAGCCAAAGCTTTGGCTCAACAAACCCCTATCATTTATCTCGACGAACCAACTGCGTTTCTCGATTTCCCTTCTAAAGTCCAACTGTTGCAAATGCTTAGTCTGTTATCCCGCCAGTTACATAAAATAGTCTTTCTGTCGACGCACGACGTGGAGCAAGCCTTACAGGTTTCAGACCAAATCTGGCTGTTAGACCAACAATTTGGTCTGGTTACTGGAACACCAAACCAATTATGTGACCAGAACAAGATAGGGACGTATTTCGGTAGGAAAGGACTCAAGTTCGATCCTCTTAAAAGGACCTTCATCATAAACTGATGTGCCGCAGAAAGTTTCACTTTCAGTGAAAAATAATTATATTGCAGTGGATTTCTTAGTCTGAGAAACCCGTTTTTTTAATTCGTTAATCATTAAACAAACCAAAATGATAAGACTATTTCTTCTGGCCATATCGATATGTACAGCTACACAGCTTTATGCCAATATTCCCTATGTTGAGAAGCTAATGTCAAAAATGACTATTGACGAGAAAATAGGCCAGCTAAACCTGATGCCTGCTGGAAACATCGTAACTGGCGAAAAGATAGAATCGAAAACGGCTGACGATATCGCTTCGGGTCGGCTCGGAGGAATTTTTAACATAAAAGGCCGCGAGAAAATAGAAAAGCTCCAAAAGCTGGCTGTTGAAAAGTCACGGCTCGGTATTCCGCTTATTGTCGGTATGGACATTATACATGGTTATGAAACCATCTTCCCTATTCCTTTGGCGTTAAGTTGTTCCTGGAATTTAGAGGGCATAGAAAAAAGCGCCAGAATTGCGGCTGAAGAGGCTTCGTGTGTCGGAATAGGGTGGACTTTCTCGCCAATGGTCGATATTTGTGTAGATGCAAGGTGGGGACGTATGGCAGAAGGAAACGGAGAAGACCCGTATTTGGGCGGACTTATTGGCGCTGCTATGGTGCGCGGGTATCAGGGCAACTTTTCAAAGCCTACCGAAATTATGGCATGTATGAAGCATTTCGCTCTTTATGGCGCAGTAGAAGGCGGACGGGACTATAATACGGTCGATATGTCGAGAGTTCGTATGTTCAACCAGTATCTGCCACCATATAAAGCATGCGTTGAGGCAGGAGCCGGTTCGGTTATGTCGTCGTTTAACCTGGTCGACGGCCAACATGCCACTGCCAACCGATGGCTGCTGACCGATGTTTTACGCAAACAGTGGAACTTCAACGGATTCGTAGTTACCGATTACGGCTCCATATTTGAAATGCAGTCGCACGGATTCGGACCAATCGACAAAAACAGTGTAAAGGCACTAAAAGCGGGAACCGATATGGACATGTGCTCGCAAGGCTTTATCAACTGTTTGAAAACCGCACTTGAAAAAGGAGAAGTGTCGTTACATGAAATCGATCAAGCATGCCGGCGTGTGCTTGAAGCAAAGTATAAACTCGGCTTGTTCGATAATCCTTACAAATTCTGCGATGCCCGTCGGGAAAAAGAAGTCGTGTATAGTGCGGCCAATAGGAAAGTAGCCCGGGATTTAGCTGCAGAATCATTCGTCCTGTTAAAGAACAACCAGAACCTCTTGCCTTTAAAAAAGCAGGGAACTATAGCCTTAATCGGGCCACTCTCTCAAACAAGGAACAACCTTACCGGCACCTGGAGTGTAGCACAAAACCCTGAACGGTACGAGACGTTGGAGGAAGGATTAAAAAAAGCACTGAAGGGCCGGGCCAATTTACTGTGTACACAAGGATGTAATCTGATGAGCGATGCGGAAATTCAGAAAGGTGCAGAGTTCGGCAAGACTATAAACCGCATTGATCCTGCTAAAGGAAAAGCAGAAGCCTTAAAAATTGCCAGTCAGGCAGATGTTGTAATATGTGCGATGGGTGAATGTGCCGACTTTTCAGGAGAAAGTTCAAGCCGTGCAGACCTTAATCTGCCCGATGAGCAGCTGTCGCTACTTCAAGCTCTGGTAGAAACGGGGAAACCTGTTGTCTTGTTGAATTTTTCGGGCAGACCAACAGTTTTAGATTGGGAAAGCAAACACGTAGACGCTATTATGAACGTCTGGTTTGGAGGTTCGGAGATGGCGGGTGCAGTATGTGACATTCTTTTTGGGGACAAGAGTCCATCGGGCCGGTTAACCGTCTCTCTGCCGCGTGCCAACGGGCAACAGCCGCTCTATTATAACCATCTGAATACAGGCAGACCTGTATCGGATTCAGAGACCCAATACCGCAAATATGCGTCCAACTACATAGATGTACGTAACGGTGCGCTTTATCCGTTCGGATATGGTCTCAGTTACACAACATTCAGTTACGATAATCTGCGTGTATCGGTCCACAACGATTCAGTAACGGCAACGGTAAAAGTGACAAACACAGGTGCATGTGGGTCGTACGAAGTAGTTCAACTCTATATACACGATGTGTATGCAACAATAGCCAGGCCAGTTTGTGAACTCAAGGGTTTTCAGCGGATCTATCTAAAACCGGGAGAAAGCCGTGACGTTAGCATAAAGATAGGAAGACAAGAACTTTCGTATTACAACTCCGATGGTGATTTAATTTTTGAACCGGGTGAATTTGATATAATGATAGGGAAGAACAGTCGTGATTTGATGACAAAACGAATAGTGTTGAACTAAGAAAGATTACTACTATACTACTGTACTACCTTGCTATATATTTTATTTGCTATTTGTAGCAGATTTTTTATTATTACTTTTGGTAATAGCACAAATAGTGCTACCTTTGTGTAAGAAAATGGTAAATATATAAAATATGATATACTCTATCGTTCAGAACAAGGGAGGTGTTGGTAAATCGACCCTATGTATCAACTTCGCCGAATGCCTTGCCAAACTCGGTAAAAAGGTTCTCATTGTAGACACCGATGCGCAGGCCAATTCGACATCGTATTTCGGAATTGAACAGGGTACCCTATACGATTCAATGATAGGAGATGACAAAACCCCTTTACAAGTTGTAGCAACGGTCAATCCTAACATTTTCATCGTCCCTGCCGATCTCCGTCTGAGTGATTGTGAGTACAGTCTGTCGCAACGTATTGCACGCGAACAAATTCTGAGCAACAAACTTGAACCCTTGAAAAACAAGTTCGACTGTATAGTTATCGACACGGCTCCCAATTTGGGCGTACTGACTATCAATGCTATTCTCAGCGCCGACGCGCTACTGATTCCTATAGTGCCAGAGCCTTTCAGCATACAGGGTTTTAACATGATTAACAACATGCTCACACGCCTGTCTACAATCAGGAAAACCCAAATTCCGTACCGTCTGATTATGACCCGTACAAAAAATACGGCGTTGCATAAAGAAACCATAGACCAGATGAAGAAAGCATATGGTAATCTGGTTCTCGAGACGCGTATTAAAGAGAGTATTGGCTACGCAGAGCAATCGCTCGGGCAAGGTGCAAAAAAGAACACATATGAATATTTGTCGTTAACCGACGAAATAATAAAAGCATTCTGAATATCATGGCAAAAAAATTCCAAAATAACGATCTAATCCACAATTTAGTTAGTTCTGCCCCTTCTCCTGCGCAGGTTCAGACTACTCCTGCTGTTACAACAGGTCAGACTGCGGCTGCTGATGAAAAAATGCGTACCAGCTACATTGTCAGCAAACAGGCGAATTTCAAGATGAAATATATTGCCTTGAAACAAGGTAAAACCATTAGCGAATTAGTCGACGAGGCTTTAAACAACCTCATTGCCGAATGGGAAAAACAAACTGGCGAATCGACTCCAAGCCTTTAATTGTTGTGTGATGGATTTTTTCAGGTGGGGTGCTTGTTCCGCTCTTGTTGTCTGTTTGGGTAGTTGTCTGTCTGGCAATAACGGACCCGACAACGAACAACAGACGAACCGCAAGCTGGAGGAATTGACCAAACAGTACGAGGCTGGCAATATAACTAATTCGGAGTATAATAAGAAAAGGGCCGAAATTCTAGAAGTTACAGGAAAAGGAAACCGAGATTGTTATGGCACTGTAAGTGGCCACACGTATGTTGACCTTGGTTTGTCGGTTAAGTGGTCTACCTGTAATTTAGGCGCAGACAAAGAAACTGGGTCTGGTGAATTTTTCGCCTGGGGTGAACTGAAACCTAAAAATCGTTACTTGTGGAAGAACTATTTATTGTGTAAGGGTTCTGACCACCAATTGACCAAGTATTGTTCGGATGCGGTTTATGGTGTAGAAGACAATAAAAACACCTTGGAGAACTGCGATGACGCCGCTTTTGCTGTTTGGGGTAAAAAGTGGAGAATGCCGACTAGCGCCGAATGCGATGAGTTGAAAAATGGCTGTACATGGGTATGGACCAACGACTTTAATGGGACCGGTATAGCAGGAAGGAAAGGAACGTCCATCAAGAATGGTGCCGTTATCTTCTTCCCCGCCGCTGGCTTCAGACTCGACGACAAACGTTCGGGAGAGGGTGAAGTTGGTTATTACTGGTCGTCGACACTCGACAAAAACGACAACGGTAGTTCCGTTTTCATGTATTTAGACGGGGCAAGTCTTATTACCAGTACCTATTACCGTATGGCGGGCATGAATATCCGTCCGGTTGTTGTCAAGTAACTAAAAAATAAAGAATTACTTACAGCGGAAGAACTTTAAAAACGTTCTTCCGCTGTTATTTTCTACCCATTTATAGTTATAGCAGACAATAAAAATCATAACTATTGGCGATTTTTCGGTGTTGTGTCTATCACTATTTTTGTTTATCACAAACTAAAACAAATATAAAAATATGAAACGTAGTATCTCCATGCTCGTAGTTACCATGCTGGCACTATTTATGGGTATTGCTGTCCGCTAAAAAATAAAA
>DGTD01000105.1 GCA_002396385.1 Bacteroidales bacterium UBA4345 | reverse complement strand
TGGACTTCTTTCTTGCAGATGTACAGTTCGATGTCGGCAAATTGGCGGTCGGTGATGGTAAGGCAGCCCACTTGTCCATACTGCGGAAGCAGGGCGCGGACACGTCGGAGGTGCACATCGGCATTTTCGCGACTGGCGCAGTGGCGCACATAGATGGAGAACTGGAACATGGTGAAACCGTCGGCAAGTAGATTCTTGCGGAAGTCAGCCGCGGCCTTGCGTTCTTTCTTGGTGTCGGTGGGCAGGTCGAAGAATACTAGCAGCCACATGATGCGGTACTCGGAGAAGCGGTCCATTACATTTCGGGATAGGAGAGTCGGCGACTTTCGCCTGAGAAACAGCGGGCTAGGGAGGCGGTGGTTTGGCTGGCAGCTACCATGAGAGGGCTGCGCTGTCCGCTTATGCGCACTTCGAGGGTGGGGACTGTGAGAAGGCAGCGTTTGAGGTCGGTGGTGAGGTCTAGTGTGTCGGGGAATTGCTGCATGGTTTGCACTACCAGAAGGTCGGCATAAGGGCGGTAGGGTTCCATGATGTCGTCGGCAAGGCAGTAGGCATTGTAGCGGTTGTGGTGATGGATGCCTAGGGTGGGGAGCAGACCGCTGCTGACCAGGGCACGGGCGATAACGGCGCGAAGGATGGCGTAGGCGTAGTTGAAGAGGTTGTTGGGGTAGATGCCATCGCGCCCACGGGTGAAATCTTCGATGGTGGGGAGCAGCTGGCTCCAGTAGAAGGCGGCGGCACGTCCTTCGAGATTGGTGCTGTCGCCGGATCGGACCTCTGCAGCCCATTGTTGCATATTGCCTGTTTCGATGTGGTGGAGTTGTCGCAAAAGGGCGGCTTGGTTGAGTATTTTCTGTTGGACGGTTTGCTGCCACAGCTGTTTGCGCAAGGGAAGCGAAGCGTTGAGTTGGTCTTGGAAGCGTTCGCTCTGCACGGTGTGTCCTTCGAGCGGTAGCAGGAGGCCTACGGGCATGTGGCGGTCGTTGCAGGTGATGACGGAAGCATTGTTGTCGATCAGGGCTGAGAGTAGCCCGTGGGTGATGGTGATCTGTTGGCAGTCTAGCAGGACTACGCCGATGTCCTCAATGGGGACGGTGGCTGTCCGTTCGGGTTGGTCGCCGACCTGCTCTATGCGGGCGACAAGCTGCCTGTTCTTCGTGGAAAGATAGGCAGGGTTGGAGAAACAGAGGGTGCGTTTGATCATGGCTATTAATTAAAATAAATGTTGCCCAACGGGTCGATTTGGAAGTCCACGTGCTCAATAAGAGCCTTAAAGTTATCTGCTTTAAGGGATAAATAGCTGTTAGGATTATCGCATTCTTTTTCTTTTCGGGCTTCTAAATGATGCCTTAGGTATATATTTGGTGTACCCATTATATTGAACTTGTAAACTATATATAGGTGTGAGTTCATTTTCTCGTTGTCATAGTCCTTAGCTTCTTCGGGATGGTTTTTGTATAATAAAACTCGAGTTCCTTTTTTTATGATTGCCCTAAGGGGCATTGTTTTATAATCGTGGATAACTTCAGGTTTTTTGTTGTCTTTCTTTTTTAATGTTGCAAATTCGGGTTCGAGAAACAGCGTATTTGGGTCATGTATACGAAGTTGGGCAATATCGAAATAGTTGATAAGACGGAATGCTCTTTGAACGGAGCCTTTAATGGTTCCTTCGTAAAGTAGGCAAAGGTAGTTGTCGTCATTTTGAGCGTAATAAACGTTTTTGTAGTTTTGTTTAGAGGTGTATGTCTGTTGCTTGATTTTTAAGACAGTATCGTATTTAAGTTCACCTCTGCCCGCTTTAGCGAAACATCTAATATGTCGAATGGGAGAAATTGGGTTGCCGTGTTTGTCGTATTTGGTAGGTTCGCCTTTTTTATTTGTCATATATATTGGTGTTTCTATGGCTTTGGCGAATGTGACATTTTGTTCTGTCATTACTTGATGTACTTGGGATATAATGGCTTTTTGTAAAGCAGGGTCGACGATAGTATTGAGGTCTTTCTCAGTTAGGTCTTTTAGGGGCTTTCTAATTACAAGTCGTAGGTTGTCTTGTTGGTCTGATATTGCTCCGTAAAATGATTCTTGGTGGAGGCTTCCACGGATGGAGTCTCCTTGTTTCCAGTATCTTTTGTTGTGAATGCGAAATTGCCTTTTTGAAGGCGTAAGGGTTTGGTCTTTGCTAATGTGGTTAACGAGAATTTTTTGTTCGATATTATTGACAAGGTTGGAAACGTTACCAATGTGGCAAGATTGTATTTCGTCGTTCAGCGCTTTCTTAATGCTATTCTTCTTCTCGGATTCGGAGGTTTCAGTTAATTGGTAATACAGTTCAATCATATGGTCTCGTCTGGCAGCACTAGGTATTGCTGTTAAGATTGCTGCATCAATGGCGTGGTGAGAGTGTTTACTTCGATCTTTCTTTTCGCTAGAGCTTTGGATACCAATGATTTTTCGGAAATCAGCAGTGATGCTTCCCTTTTGAACATCGACGTGTGAGAAAACAGTTTTTAAATAATGGAAAGCATACTTGGTTATGATGCGGGTGTCAACCAGTTGGCTATTACGAAATCCAAGGGCTAGTTCGTCCTTCTCTATTGTAAAGGTGCGAACTTTACTTTGCCAATAGTCTAGCTCTAATTCCCACATATGTTTCTGCTGAAGGCATTCGTTTTTACGTTCAATGGTAGGTGCACTTTTCGCGTTGCCTTTCCAAAGTTCAATTTGTGATTTGATGTGACGAACCTTATCTTCCCATGGTTTGATTCGGTCTTTGATATTATTGTAGTCAGCAAGTTCAGTAGGAATGTGGTTTCCTTTAATTGTTCGATTATAATGAGCATTGCAGACGGTGCGGTTTTTTAAAGAATTATCAAATGAGATACTTCGTGGAATAGTATGTTCGATGTCAACAATATTGTCGGCAAAAAGGTCACTAAGACTAATTATATTTCCAGTATAGATGCAACGGAATTTCTGCTCCTTCCATAGCTTGTATTTCTGCATGTCGATGGCGAATCTCATTGCTTGTTCTTTCTCAATGTAAGATGTGTTTATCGTAATACTAGGCTTGTTATAGCTATAGCCATTTTCTATTTGTTCGAAAAGAAGACGGCCTTTTTCGATGTCAGTCTGAGAATAGTTTGGACGGAACTCTTTGATTATTGTTATAATGGCTTCGTTTTCCTTTTCTCGTTCTCTTTGATATCGTTCGATTGCTTTCCGCCAATTGGCATCGTTCATGTCACGAGCGGTTTCTACAACAATACGTGTATCTTCGTTTATCATACCTTTGAGGAGTAGCTGATTGATGCTATTACGTAGTACGTGCAAGGATCGTAAAACAACAGGATTCTTGATTGAGCCAAGATCGGGAGAGCTAAGTTGAAACACCTCCATTACGCAGTTTCCGTCATTTGTTATTATGGGTTTTTGGTGGGGAAAAATGCTTATTTGGGATGGGTGGTAAAGTTTATTCCAAGAATCATTGGCTATATCAGGAAACATGTTGGTCATGGCATCTTTGATGACATCTATTAGCCGAGGTGTCTTATAGTAGTCTTTTTTAGGAGAAGAAAAGAACCTCTGGTATAATTCACCAACGTCTGATATTAGCTTTGTTTGGTCAGCTTGGCTGAGGCCGTTCCATTTTTTTTCGCTGATGGTATCTATTGTACACTTGATAATGTTATTTTTATCATTACTGTCAAGTTTATGTTCACTGAAGTAGTTGGCTATAAGTGTGTTGGCTATACCGAACACACAACGTTTGTAGGCATTTGTATTGGAAATGATTTCGATCTCTTTTATGATAGTAGTACGATTCTCATTCCAGCGAATTGTTCCTATGATTTCGGGGATTTTGGCCAGTATCACGGCTTTGCTATAGATTGTTCCTTCTTTTAAGAATGGTAATATGTTGCGAATTGCTTTAAGACTGAGGGTTGTGTATCCTTCTTGGATGGAACTCCAAAGATGAGTGACTTCGCCTACCTTCTTAGGACTGAGTTTCATTACTGTTTCTGCATGCTCAGCAAGTTGTTCATAATCATCACTTGTGTATGCTAGATGCCATAGGTCTTCATAGTTGTATTCTATAATATGAGTTTTTCTAGTGCGATAGACTGTCCTTTTCTTCTCTGTTGAGATTTTTTGGCTGTGCCAATCATTGTCAAGAATCTTTTTAAGTCGGTGGATAATAGGACACCCTGGTACTGTTGTGTCGTCTTGGAAATTGATTGTGTGGCCTAAATAGCTAAAGGAGTGTCCGGGATATTCTTTCTCAATCCATTTTCGGATGTCCTCGAATTTGAAAGTGGATTTGGATCGTGTAAAACAATCGCTGAATAGCTTGTGTCGCTCATCTGATGAGAAAGTGCGCCATGGCTCGGTTGAATCAAGTCTGAACTTTATATTATTGATGAACGAAAGGGCTCGGAATTCTTCAAAATCAGGATGACTTATGGGACACCTGTGTTTCGTTGTTTCTAGAGTACATCGCCCCACTAGCCTTTTCTGGGATTGCAAAGGCCTACGGTAGAAGATGGTACCATCGCCTTTTTTAGTGCTTATCAGTTTGCTGTATAGTTGTGGATCAATGGTGTCTATTTTTTGAATTTTGCATATTTCGTTAACCTCTGTAATGTATAAAGATTGGACTGCCTGGTATTGGCTATTTCTAATACGAGTTCCATTCTTCTCAAGTAAGGCAAAAGCACATCCAACTGTTTTTAGGTTATTTGTTTCCATGAATAGTTTTATGTCTTTGGATTTCTTTTCTTCCGACTTTTTCATTGCGGTACTTATATCGATGGATGTCAAATCTTCGTTTTCGCTGGCACTTGATAGTGTTTCACCTTTGCTGCTTTTGAATCCCCTACGTTGGGCAATGTGGTACATGGCACGTCCGAATTTGTATCGGTCGGTTTGAATATCCCAATCAAGGTTACGATTCACGAGCTCGGCTCTCAGTTGGTACGGACTGCTGTATTCTGGTTTACCGTCTCCATCAAAGTCTAGGCGTACCCATTGCTCAAATCTTGTGTTATTTATGGGATATTCCCTTTTCTTTTCGCTGTTTTTGTCGTATTTGCGCCAATGGTCTAGTCCCTCAATTGTAAGTGGACAGCACCCGTGTTCAATCAGTAATTCAAGAGTGGCCCAAATACGATATCGTCTAGCTTGGTGCAGCCTTCTCTGAGATCGATACTTCCTCCGTTCTGAGGCAAATGAGAATTCCCCACTTTTTCCGGTACCTATGCCTGATTGAAAGATGATGGAGGAGAAATATTCTAATTGCTGGAAGAGGTCAGTGCCATTGTTTAGGTCTCTAAGTGCTAATCCCAAAGAACTTGTTCCTAGGTCTATCCCTAAAATTTTTTGATTCATATTTGTACTATTTCGGATTTTTTTTGTATTTTTGCAACATCTTTTTAAGCTTTTCACAATAAGGCTATAAGCCGAAGATTTCTGGGAACCTGCGCTTTGCGTGGGTTCCATTATTTATTTTATGGTGTAGTATTTGCCATAGAATTATTGTGATTTTGAAAGTGCAAAGTTACGAATAATCATCAAGAAATGCAAATTCTTTTCTAGGTTTTAACATTTTGAAATCTTCTGCGTGTGTCTATCCTGGTTGTTTTGGTCGAGGGGGCGGGGGCTATGGTTGCATAAATCATTCGAGAAAAATGTGGATATTCGGAAAAAATGTCGTATCTTTGCAGGTCAAAAAAAAGTTGTTATGGTAACATTCATTATAGCTATTGTATTGTTGCTCTTGGGCTATTTCGTATACTCCAAGTTTATTGAACGTATGATTGAGGTGGATCCGAA
>DGTD01000089.1 GCA_002396385.1 Bacteroidales bacterium UBA4345 | reverse complement strand
CGTCTAATGCGTTCAGGTCGGCAGCCGTTGCCGCTGGCGTCCATTCTATGCTGTACTTGCCGGCGTCATCAGCGACAGGCAGTGCAGCAACAGTAGACTGTTTCGCACAGAACGGTTCGATTGCATCAACCTGATATTCTGGTATTGCATTAACCGTAATGGTGATTGAGGCAGGCTCGCTCACGCAACCGTCCGCACTGGTCAATGTGTACTGGAATTCGTATACACCCGCAGTCAGAGTCGAGAAATTTGGAGCTTGAACCGGACTAGCCGTACCAACACCAGCGAACAAATCTTTCAAATCTTGATAATATGTGTATTTTTCTCCAGCACCTGCAGTTGGAAGCACATCGGTAGCACCAGGCTGACCCTCGCAGAACTCGAAAGTCAAGTTTTCAACTTTTGGCTGTTCTAGGAATTCAACAACGATTTCGGCCTCCTTTATACATTTTGAAGACTCTGGGAAATCAGGGTCTGATGCGCGAACCTTCCAAATCGTCTTACCAGCCTTGTCGTTATCTCCATAAGTGATAGTATTGCTGATAGCAGATTCAATAGGGCTGCTAGAAAGAGATTTTTGAACTGCATCATCCTTATACCATTCTATAGTAAATCCCTTGAAATCGTTTGACATAATCATTTCTGGATCAGAAGGGACTAAATTATTAGTAGTAAGAGTAACGCTTTCTCCCTTACAGAGTTTTACAGATTTAACTGCTTTTTTCGTATCTACATTTATAAACTCTATATCATTTGGTTCAGTACAAGCCGCACAATTTAAAGCCGCGATAATTGGGATAGAAGAAATTGACACCGCACGGCACGGAGATGTGGCACTCATCTTTTCCCATATACTGCGCTTATTTTGGAGATAATTGCGTTCACCAATTACAACACGGAAATAGATATTCTTTTCCTCGCCATCAGCAAGAACCGAGAAGGCAGCATGATCAGCAGGCTTCTCTATAGTATATTCACCTTTGTCTAATATTGATTCACCTCCAGAAAGGGCCAAATCATGCCATTCTATATCATTTTCATCAACTTCGGTAGGATTTTGGTAAGTATACTGGAAAAGATATGCTATACTAGATCCATAGAACTTCTTTGCATCGTCGGTAATATCGGCACTCAAAGTAAGCGGATTATCGGTACACAAATCCAGCAACTGTTCTGCAGTAAGAGAAGAAGACACGTCCACATCAGGAGGAGTACATACCTGGAACGTGATATCATCAATAGCATAGTCAGCTATACCATCACCCGAACAAGGCTGGGTCAAATTTACAACACGAAGAGTCACACTGCTAACATCTTCATCTAATTCAAACTTATCACCGGCCCATTGCCAACCTTCTCTACCAGTTAATTCTTTAGTTACTTCGTAGAAAGGCTTTGTATCTCCATCCTTAAGGAGTTGTATACTAAGTTTACCAACAGGGCCTCCGTTCGGATTTTGGTTAATTGCAGCAAAGGCAGTACCAAAGGTTATTTCCTTACCCTGACACAACCCATCAATCTTCCGTTCATACAAAACGTCTGTACATACCTGTCCCAAATCCATCAGCAACATACAACCTGATTTTTTTCCTGAGTAATCGGTCTGTACACCCTTTGAATATGGATTTTGATTCGAAACCGCATATTGACCACTCCAAATACCCGTACCACCAGTAGAAGGAATTGGGGTTAGTTTAATCGCGCTACCCGCAAGATAAGCTTTAACAAAAGGGATGTTATCCTTATCCTCCGTATACATCAGCTGAGAATTAGGAATAGTAACTGTATGAGTTACGAATTTTTCATCAGTATATTCATATTTAGTAGGAGACACAAATTGTCCAAAGTCGTCATACACAATGTTAGTAATAGCCATCGGATTACCGTTAGCATCGGTACAACAGTCACCTGTAGTAATCGTTACTGGCGAGCCTGAAGATGCCTTACAGCCACCTGGCAACGTTACAGACACATTAACCGTGTAATCTGTATTTTTCTCTTGAGGTTCAAACTTGAATACAGACTCGTTTCCTTTTGTACCCGTCTTTGATTCACTCCATGAATATGTAGTACCTTCCGGATAACTCTGTTTCAATTTCACAGCAGTGACCATCTTCGCACAAGGATTACCAGAGTATGCAATAACAGGTTTAACAGAACCTTCAACTTTCACATTGTCAATACCTAAAGGTAACGAAGGGCAATCACTTCCCCGACAGATATAAAACGTAGCGCTTCCGTAAGCGTCAACTTTTGCACTCAAAGTCAGTTTCGTAGAAGAACCATAACCCACTTCCTTTGACATCATCATATTGTAATCTACCTCGCCATTTGGCTTTAAATTAGAGCCAATACCCACCTTCATGGTATTACCATTAAATGACTTTTGACTTGTATTGTAGCTATAATTACCATACTTCAAGTCATTTTGTCCAACACCTTGCTTATAAAGATAGGCAAAAACAGAAGGATCCAACAGATTATACACATCGCACGTAAAGGTAACCGTAGAACCTGGTTCCAAACCAGTTAACGAATAGGTGTATACAGGTACACTATGAGGGAAACCAATGTTCACCATCATGTTTTGTCCTTCCAGATTAGTAAAATATGAGCTAATCAATTTAGGATTGGCCGTAATAACACTAACCTGTTGTTTGGAAGTTGCAGGATTATATACCTTCTCGGTGGCACTTGTTTGTGGCAGATTGCCAGCAGCACTCATCGTATTAGAAGGGAGCCCTAACTGTTTTCCTTTAAACACTGGTTCATAGTAAGTACATGACTTACCACATTCTGCGGAAAGCAAGTCAGCTACATCTTCATTTAGCCAGCCATCCTCGTCGTCCGTCAATTTTGGATCAAACAAAGAAGACCCTGCGACGTCAAAGTTCGTGCCACCTACAACACATTGCCCCGATGCCAACGAAGGTGCACCGAGCAAAGTGATAGCAGCAATAAACCGGAGGATGCCAACTCCCACCCTATTTACCTTTTTATTCATTATATAAATCTTTTTGTTTTTCACTATTAGACACTAAGTTGAGCATTTTTGGTTAAAGCCAAACACAAAAACTAAAACTCAGCACTATAACCCTATAATACAAGATACTTTTATCAAATTTGCTAAATTAAACGATTATTATCTAATTTCAAAAACTTTCGTAAAAGAACTTATTAACAACACTTAAGGGAAAGGGTGAATTTTCCGCAAAATGAGCAAAACTAAGCCTAACGACAAGAGAGAAAGAACTATATTTGCAATAAAAAAAGAATGAAAAAGACCTTTGTAATAGTCCTCTCTACCCTACTTCTGCTTTCAGGTTGCAGCGACAGCGACGACAACTTTTCCGATAGCGGGCTTTTCAATGTTCCTCTGAACGGCTCCTGTTTAATGGTCAATATGGGAAATTACAGTGAAAGCAACGGAAGTATCGGTCTATTGTATTATGGGCAACCCATTGACCAAAATGTATTTAAAAAGGCTAACGGCTACCCGCTGAGGTCCATAATAGAAAGCGCGACTATCACCGATAAATACATTCTTCTGATGTGCGGAAACGAAGATAAGGTAGAAATCATAGACAAGAGGACTTTTAAGGAAGTCTGTCCCGCCATTACCGGCATCGGCCTACCACGATACGCCACCATCGTTGGCAACTTCGCCTACGTCACTTGCGTTAATCCGACCTGGACCGACAGTGTAGGACACATTGTGAAATTAGACCTGACCAGTAAAAAAACAGTAACAAAAATTAAGGTCAAGGGGAATCCGGAAGGCATTACCCACATTGGCGACAAGGTATATGCAGCTTCAGCAAACGGAATCTACCAAATCGACACTCAGCAGGACAAAGTGGAGTCCTTTATCGCACTAAAACAGCCTACAGTCACTGCACGCTATTTTGTAATCGATGCCGATGGCGACTTGTGGCTCTCCTACTCCAGTTACGACGAGAACGGCAACGGCACTAACTGTGGAGTCGCAGAATACACGCCAGGCGGGGATTCCTTCAAAAGATACATTCCTCTTAAACGGATGAATGGGGACGCCTACATTGACTTGGCGCCGGGCAAACAAACCCTTTACTATATGTACAGCAGTGAAATAGTAGGAGGAAAGAATCCGGAAGCGGAAACACGCATCTATGCTGTTGACTTAACCGAGGGGAGCGTTATGGAGAAAGCGACTTGTACCGGGCACGGATTCTACGGATTCAACGTAGACCCTAAGACAGGAAATATCTACACAGCAAACGTGAACGGATTCATAACCAACAGCATGCTTTCTATCTATAATTCAAACGGACAATTGTTGCAAGACGGACTGATGACAGGCGTGGGCACATGCAGATTCTACTTTTACCAGTAAACGAATGGGCACTCCTAAAAACAAAAGAAGAGGATGTACGCAAATACACCCTCTTCATATAATATAAGTCGTTTCAACCGACTTGAATCACTTCAAATTTGCCTTGAATTCAGCCTTCAAAGCCTCAGCCTTGTCGGTCTTTTCCCATGTAAATAGTTCGACCTCGCGAGTAATGTAACGATCAACACCCACAGGAATCTGCTTATACAACTTCTGATAACGACGACCAACATGACCATAAGAAGCCGTTTCCGCATAGATTGGGTTACGCAAGCCCAGCGATTTTTCGATATAATACGGACGGAAATCGAACAAAGAACCGTTAAGGATACGGTCAGCCAGTTCTCCGTCAGAGATATTCAATTTAGAGGTACCATAAGTGTTAATATAAAGGCTCATAGGTTTAGCCACACCAATCGCATAAGCCAACTGCACCAAACACTCAGAAGCCAAACCAGCCGCAACGATGTTCTTAGCCAGATAACGTGCAGCATAAGCGGCAGAGCGGTCAACCTTAGAAGGGTCTTTACCAGAGAAAGCACCTCCACCATGGGCACCCTTACCTCCATAAGTGTCAACAATAATCTTACGGCCCGTCAAACCCGTATCACCATCAGGACCACCGATAACGAAACGGCCGGTTGGGTTCACGAACAACTTGAAATCGTTATTCGCAAACAGTTTCGCATAGTTGGCATCACGTTTAAGGACACGTGGAATCAAAATTTCACGAACATCCTTCTCAATCTGCGCCTGCATCTGTTTATCGGCCTCATCGTGAGAAACACCTTTAACAAATTCGTCGTGCTGTGTAGAAATAACCAACGTATCTATACGGGCTGGTTTCCCATCCTCTCCATATTCGATAGTCACCTGGGACTTCGCATCAGGACGCAGATAAGTCATCTGTCTCCCCTCTTTACGAATGGCAGCCAATTCAAGCAGAAAAGCGTGAGAGAGGTCGAGCGAAATAGGCATCAGATTAGCCGTTTCGTCGCAAGCATAACCAAACATAATACCCTGGTCGCCAGCGCCCTGGCTTTCAGGATCAACTCTTGACACACCTTGATTTATATCGGAGCTCTGTTCATGGAGAAAATTGAGCACTTCACATTTCTTGTAATCAAAATTGATATCGGGATTGGTATAACCAATTCTGCGAATGACCTCACGTACGATGCCGTCGAAATCAATCTTTTTTGTAAACAAAAGAGCTTCCACCTTTTCGTCGTCCTTGGCAATTTCACCAGCAAGAACCACTTTCTGGGTGGTAGTAAGGGTTTCACAGGCCACATGGGCATTTTCGTCTAAGGTCAACAGCGCATCAAGAATTGTGTCTGAAATCTGGTCTGACACCTTGTCTGGGTGTCCTTCGGATACCGATTCTGAAGAGAAATAGTATTTTGCCATTTTATAAAAATAAGTTAAAAGTATAATACACAACAAAGCCTTTCTTAAATCAAGAAGGGTAATCAAAAAAAAGAAAATAGCAAAATGAATAGGAATTGTATGAGCCAGTAAGGCAGAAGTTTTTTAGCATTTTTTTCTGTGGTTGCAAGCAGCCAAATCTATCCACTCTGTTTTTTTCGTTGCAAAAATACACAATAAACAAATAGGACAACAAAACAATTCGGTTTTTTTTTCAAAAAAAAGAGGGCGTAACAAAATGTCACACCCTCAAGTATACACTATAGAACTATCAGCGTCGGTTCAAATACCCTTCTGAAGGCTGTCCCTTCGCAGCCTTCACCACTTCAATCGATCCCTTAGCGACAGAGCCATCGCGTAAGGTTACCACATAGAAGTAGACAGCCGGATCGGCCATAATGCCACGATAAGTTCCATCCCAGCCATCGTTGCCTTGGAAGACAAGTTGGCCATAACGGTTAAAGATGGTAACCTGGAAGCCCGGCATAAAGACATCGTTCAAACCATCCTTTGTATAAGGAGTAAAGGCAGTAGGGATTTTGTCGACCACATCAATAGCCACCAAATTAGAAGCAATGGCAGGACAAACAGAATCCGTTATCACTACGTAATAAGAAGCGCTATCGGTCAACTGTCTCAAATTCAAATTATACGGTCCGTTTTCACCGTCCACATGGTCAACAGCCATCAAGAAGTCGTCATCATCCCAACCGTTAATCAAATGACCAGACAAGTCATATTCTGAATTGCCAGCGCCGTCAAATCCGCTTTCGGCACGATACCACCAAACAGTAAGCGGATTTCTGTTCACTTGCAGATGAATTGTAGCGTCGTCGCCACGCCAAACTCGAGCCTTATTCTGAGGAGTTGAAGTCAACAACAAATCTGTCGCCTTGTATTCTTTATGAACATCAATGCCAATAGACTTGTTCATATTCAACGAGTCACGCTTCATCAGCTTGTAAGCCTCCACACTACCAGCCTCGGCCAAGCTGTCGGCATAAGAGGTTGGCGAACCATAACAATTGAGGTAGAAAGTACTGTCGCTTCTGCTAGTACCACACATGTTGGTAGCATAATAGGTCAAGCGCCTCAGCGAGTCACCTACATAAGAAACAGGGTCACCATTCTTGTAAATCGCGCCATCAATCATCCAGCCCTCATCGGTAATGTCAGAGTTCATATCATCTACACAGACATTGAAATCGGCATACAATTCTTCAAGATTAAGAGAACGTCCGTCACAAATAGCAACCGTTCCAAGGTCAAGAGAAATACGAGGTCTTTCACGAACGACCAAGTCAAGACCGACAGTATCGGTACACTCGGTAGTAGTATCCATAGCGACAAAATAATATCTGCCACTTTGATATGCGCGAATCAGATTAGTCAGAGAATCACGCTTAGACATTGAAATGTTGCCGTCAGCATCAACAAAACGGTTCGCATAAGTCCTCCTGTTATTACTGAAGACAACCGAAGAAGAAGAAATGCTGTCGCGGTACACATCCCAAAGCAAAGTGCTAGGGATTTCCTCCCAAACGCCGAACTCGTAAATCCAAGAAGTACCATAACCACGGCGAATTTCATTCGACATAAGTCCAATTGGCTCCTCATCGTTAGCACAAATAGTGTCGGCCACACCAATAGCCGTAACAATACTCTTTCTTGAAGGAACATAGAGATAACGTTTAATAGAATCAACATTACCACATACATCTTCAACATACATCGTTACATAAATCGAAGAGAGAATAGTATCACCCTCGGCAGGAGCCTGCCAAATCTTTAGATGACTATAATCGGCACAATTGTCAGCCACATGTTTGTCGGTCAGCAGATAAGTCATATCAGGCACGGCATACATACAGTGTCCGATAGGTTGAGCCAAATACAAGCTGTCGGTCCAACCATCGTGGAACGAAATTCTAGGTGCCTCTACATCACGTACATTATAGGTATAAACCAACGAATCGGAAACATTACCATACAAATCTTTTGCCAGATAAATACGGCTTGAGAAATAAGTATAGAACTCACAATCGGCCGGGTTATCGGAACGATTGGTTGTATCAGTTACCGTATACGTCACTTCACTACAATTGTCTGTTGCAGTAAATTCAGGGAATTCAGGCACCTCGTCTACACAAGAAAGTTCAATCTGTGTAGAAGCGGCATTGTTGTCCCATTCAGGAGCAATTCGGTCGTCAATCACCAAAGTCTGAGGGCAATAGCTGGTGTTTCCATCTTCATCGGTGAATTTCCAACGCAATTTGTAAGAACCAACCGTATACTCATCTTTACTATCAACCAGAACACCATAAATCTCACCAGAACACTGGTCTTGTGCGATAGGCACAGTAAACTCAATGTCTTTGAGTTCCACCGTGCAAGAATAAGGTTTCACATAAGCCCTTGTCACAAAAGACTTACAACTGATTGCAGGAGCCGACCTATCTGTAACAATCACCTGTTGGCTACAGAAACTGTTATTACCCGAAGCATCGGTAAACGTCCAAGTCAGCTCGGTGACACCTTTACCGAATGGTTCAACCTCACCCCTACCATCGGAGCGGGACAACTGACCAACGAGCCATCCATCACAGTTGTCGTATGCTTTTAGGACAGGCAGTTCTACATTCGCCTGGCAATAAGTCTCAGCCAAAGCCTCATAAGGCTGACGAGGACATACATTATTCGTATCGGCCGGAGCCACATCTTTTACAACCACATTCTGGCGGCAATAGCTACTATTACCAGAAGCATCGGTGAACGTCCACATTATTTCCGTCTCACCCTTACTATAAGCAGCAGCCAAATCCAAACCATCGGCACGTGTTATCACACCCGTCACAATACCATCGCAATTATCAAGCGCCTTCAACACAGGCAACTCGACATT
This sequence comes from Bacteroidales bacterium UBA4345, assembly GCA_002396385.1. GTDB lineage: Bacteria > Bacteroidota > Bacteroidia > Bacteroidales > Paludibacteraceae > Physcocola. The sequence continues at coordinate 2,951 of DGTD01000089.1, read as the reverse complement.
AGCTTGGCATGACGCATCAGCAAATGCGACAAACTCAGCAGAAGGACAAACTCCCGCATTGTTAGGTGCCATAGTGTCGGTCACAATAACATCCATATAACAATAGCTCAAGTTGCCACTGTTGTCGGTGAACGTCCATGTCACAAGCGTTGAACCCTTTTGGTATGCGGCAGAAAGTTTTTCTCCATCGGCCCGGACAGGTTCGCCCAACAAAGCACCATCACAAAGGTCATGTATAACCAATCGAGGTAAATTCGGATACTTAGCCTCACATTTGTTATTTGCAACCAATTGAACAGGAGCAGACGGACAAATACCAGTAGTATCGGCAGGGAACGTGTCGATAACGGCAACATTCTGATAGCAAACAGTCGAATTACCCGAAGCATCGGCAAACAACCAAGCAACCTTATAGTTTCCTATTTCCAGACGCACAGGTAAATTTTCATCCGCATTATCACCCAAACGAGGCACAGCGGTCACCTCACCACACGCATCAACAGCGGAATGGCCACCGATTAACTCAACTGGCACTTCACAAATCACGTTTTCAGGTGTGTAGAGTTTAACATCAGGCATATTGTCACACTCAGCAAAGACAGGAGCCGTAACATCCTTCACGATTACAGTTCCAGCACATACCGAGGAATTACCATTCGCATCGGTGAAGGTCCACATCACCCCATTTGCACCCAACGGATAAGTAGCGTCAATGGATTTGCCGTCAGCACGGGAAGGAACACCGACAATATCGCCGTCACAATCACCCTTAACCGTCAATTCAGGTAAAAGCGCAAGAGCATCACATGCATCAGCAGCAGCGTTCACCACAACCGGTTCACGAGGGCAAACACCAGTCGTATCTGGAGCAATTGTATCGTTAACGATCACCATTTGAGGGCAACTAGACGAATTGCCGGCTTCGTCAGTAAAGGTCCACGTGAAAGTAGAAGAACCAACAGGGAACGAAGAAGGAGCATCGGAAGAGATAGCATCAACAAGAAGATCGCAATTATCTTTTGCCACAGGTGTACGCCAACGCAACTGTGAATAAGGAAGTTCACACTCATTCTTCTTTAAGTATGCCACAATAGGTACTATAGAACTGCAATCATATACTGGAGCAGTACTATCTTTTACATATATCCACTGGCTACATTCACTCTTATTTCCACTATTATCGGTAAAGGTCCAATAAACCTTGGTCTGTCCTTTCGGATAAGCAGCATCTACAGCCTTACCGTCAGAACGGCGTGCGACTCCGACAAGTTCTCCATCGCAGTCATTTTTAATAACCAGACGAGGCAGGTCTAATACTCCCTGGCAATCAGCATTAGCCGCAACGTAGATTGGCGACCTCAGACAAACGCCAGAAGTATCACCCGGCGTAGTATCGGTAACAATTATATTCTGAGGACAGTATACCGCATGGCCATACTTGTCTTCAAATTTCCAGGTAATAGTGGTCAATCCCACACCAAATTCGGCAGGCAATGGATTCTCTGCGAAATCACCCATTCCGGCTACACCCTCAACCATAATCTTACCGTTATATTCGGTAGCCACAGGTTGTTTGAACTTGAGTTGTACATCAGCCAAAGCGACGCCACAATTATATCCTACCATAGTATCAAGAACAGGAAGGATAGTGTCACAATCAATTTCAGGTTTTCCTATACTTTCAATAACAATCTGCTGAGGACATACAACATCGCCCGTTCTACCGTCATTGAAGATCCAGTTGACAACATATTCTCCAGGAACATAGGTTGAAGCAAACGACTCCTCAGCAAGTCTTCCTGTCAGCAGACCGGCAGAAGCATCGTTAGTGGTAGGGAAAGGCAATGCCTTCAACGAGTCTGCCAAATCAGCACCAGACATCTCATCTGTCAGAATCAAGAATGAATTCAATGCAATGGCAGGACATTCAGGCTGAGTAACGTCAATAACAATAACAGGTTGAGGACATGTACGACTATTGCCCGTGCTGTCAGTGAAAGTCCAGTTAACACTGAGTTCACCATCACCCGCGTTGTCAACAGCGTAACGATTTATAACACTTTCTGAAACATACGTTCCGAAGATATTACCCTCACACGCATCAATAGTATATACAGACTTCGAATTTTGAATCTTTTCCAACGAATCAACCACCATTTCGCTTGTAAACTCTTTCTGGTCGGCAGCCAAAACAAGTTTCAAAGTATCGATAGTCACACATTCAGGAGCCGTCACATCAGTAACCACTACAACCTGTTTAACAACAGTAGACAAGCCCGCAGTATCTGTCACACTCCAGTTAATTGTAGTAACGCCAGCAAAGTTGGCATCGACCTCTTTATCATCAGAGCGCTCAACTTTGATTGTCACATCACTACAATCAGTAACATTCAAAGAAGGAACATTATAGGCTACATCACAGCCATCGGCAGGAGCCACCAACTTAACCGTATCGGCAACAGAAGCGACTACAGGTGCGGTTACGTCCCTTACAATAACCGTCTGCTCACAAGTATTTGTCAGTTGGGCCGTATCAGTAACAGTCCATGTTATTGTCGTAGTTCCGAGAGGGAACGCTGCAGTCAACTCAGCATTGTCGCTTCTAGTAATAACAGTTGACGTACTGCTACAATCAACCACTCCGATAGTTGGAATTTCGTAAGCAGCGTTGCAGTCCGATGTAGCATCAAGAACCTTCTTGGCTTCAGCACAAGTCAAAACAGGAGCTGCGCCATCAGCCAAGACAAAGGTAGAAGAGCAAGTTGTTATATTAGAAGAAGAGTCAGACAAAATCCAAGTAATGATGTTAACACCATGATTGAATGTCAAGTTCTGAGTGGTAGTGTTTGCATCAACACTAGCCTCTGCAATCTCTGTAGCACCGCTCACGCTGTACTTGATGTTCTTGATTCCGCAGTTGTCACTTCCGGTGAACGTCAACTCGATGGTCG
>DGTD01000085.1 GCA_002396385.1 Bacteroidales bacterium UBA4345 | reverse complement strand
TTGCAAACTGGATATTGCAATTTTATGTTTTATAACATTTTTTTTCAAAAATATTTGGTCATATCGCAAAAAAGCAGTACTTTGGCACCGTGTTTTTCATGGTATTAGATTTAAGGTTAGAAGATTGGAAGTCGGGAGACTTCCTTCTTTTTTTTATAGGTATACCAACAAAAAAAGTGGAGCCCGGAACGGCATCCACTTTTCAGACGAGACAAATAGCCCGTTATATGTTTATTTCAACTGTTTACCCTGGAACTCGTCTGGCAACCGGTAGCGGTCGCCGGTTTCCTTCACAATCTGGCGGTAGAACCAATCGCTGTAACCAGGTTGAAGAATCAGTTCGGGAACGCCTTCCCCATTATCGATAAAACGGCCGTTTCGTTCCTTTTTCACAACGCCGTCGGTGTATTTAACCAAGAGGAACTGTCCCAGCAGCTGCCACCGTTCAACCGTAGCGCGTGCCTTGTTGACCGAGTACTCAGTCAGGAACTTGGCCGCATAGTCAGGCGACTTTCTGTAGAGCGACTTGGCCGCCTCCTCAATAACATCGAGGTTATCTTCGAAATTCTTCTCCACTTCCGACTGCACACGAAGAATATCTTTCGACATTGCGGCATATCGGCCATAAGCCATATTAGAGACCCAGTTAAACACCCAGTAGGCCGAATTCCACGAGAAATTGAGCATAGAGCCATTATCCTTACGGAAGCATTCAGGAACCTCGGTCACACCACAGTAAATCGGGCAATAGACATTGAAGGTGGCATCGTCCACGCCATACCATAGGACACCACCAACCATATTAGGAAGCCAAGAGCGCATTTGCGCCACAAAAGAGAAAGCATTCTGTGGTCCGGCCGTTGGTGTTTCGTTGAAATAATAGACGCTGTCGACCATCCAGACACGTGGAGCAAAACGGTTCGGGAAACCGAATGGTTCAGCCCCGGGATCACCGGTCATAGCCAACGGAGTGCCCTCAAAATGGTCACGCATCAGGTTCTTCAACTGGTTGATGGTAAGTTTCGTCTTCGGCTTCACCCACAAAGGAAGAGGAGTGTCTGATTTACCTTGTATGTAATCATAATACTGGTCCATATCATCGGCAATTTTTCGGAAAACCGACCATACCTTGGCATCACAGAAACGGTGAGCAGAGAAAGAAAGCGGGTCGTAGGCGTCAGAGAAACTGAACTCTGCATTCCTACCCTTAAAATAACCTTTTTCTCGGGCAAAAGAAATCACATCCTTCGAGAAACGGCAGTTCGCCCTGTCGTTCAGCGGGAAAGTGGTAATGCGCGAATGATTGGCGTGAGCGCAGACACAATCGTCAGGAACACGGCGAGCCACCCAAACAGCCCCCTTCACATCGGGACCTTTTCCTATCATCTCTAAAATCCAGACATTGTTCGGGTCAGCAATAGAAAAAGTCTCACCTTTACTGCGATAGCCGTATTCGGCAACCAGATCCGTCATAACACGGATAGCCTCTTCGGCCGTTTTAGAACGCTGCAGCGTAATATAAATCAAGTTACCGTAATCCAGAATACCAGTCGTATCGACCAACTCGGCCCTTCCGCCAAAAGTAGATTCCGTTATACAAACCTGGTACTCATTCATATTACCCAACACAGCATACGTAATCGGAGACTCTGAAATAGTACCCTGATACTTTTTTGTCTCCCAACCGTAGATCTTGCGTTTGGCATACTTCGGATTTTCAGCAGCCTCGTAGTGCGAGAGTTCCCCATATTGGTAATAAGAGTCTACCGAATAGGTGCAGAAAGTAGAGCCATCGGCCGAGCACGACTTGCCCACCATAATATTAGTACCCGCATACGCCATGCCAGCCAATTGCGCAGCACAACATAAAAGCAACTGTTTAAGTCTCATATAAAATATATCTTTGTCGATATAAAACCAGTATATAACTTCAATAATAAATATTAGTGTCGAGAACACCGACATTGCCACAAGCATCGGTCACTTCCACATGAAGTGTATGTGTGCGTCCCTCCTCAAGACCGAGTTTGCGCAAATCGCACAAAATGCGGGACGTTTTCGGGTCATATTCAAACAAGACCCACCTTCCGTCGATATAACCGTTATACGAATCAATACCTGAAAGGTTGTCCCGGATCTTCAGTTTCATAACAGGAAACTGCCGGAGTTTCAGGATATGTTCAGCACCGATGGTTGGAGCTGTAAGGTCTTTATAAACAGCCATACGGCTTAGATATTTGGCTTCGCCCACCATATACCCTTTAATATATTGTGCCGGAATGACCCCCGTGACCATGTTTTTCTCGTTCAAACGAGCCAATACGTATTTAGACTTGTCGGGAAGCGTATCGTTGTCTATTTTTACGGAGACATCGAACTTGGTATGTATAGGAACAAAATCAGTGCCAAAATCGTACACCCGCGAGAACATATTTTTCACCGTGTCTTGCGAATAAAAGACTGGCACATCGGTATAGAGCGCATCGGCAGGAAAATTAAGTAATAGAGAGGGGCGGCTAAACGTATTATGTGCTCCCTGTTTCAGCAACTGCGTATAACCAGAAGGGGCAGGAGCAAAATCTTGCCGCTCGCCACGAATAATGAACGAGAAAGAATCGGTATTACCGAAATCGTCTTCCACTTCAATGGTAACGGGATACGACTTACCCTCCTCATTAATATCGATCACCGCATTGCCCACCATGTGGGAAAAGACCGTCAGCGGGTTTCCAGGTTCGCGGCTGAATTTGACAAAAAACTCTTTCGACAAGGCGCGCTGCTTGAAATCGATAAGCGAGTTGACAGCGCGCTTGTCATCGAACAAGAAGTTCGCCAAATGAATCTGCGAGACAAGCGTATGGTTGAAATAAAGTCTGTATTTTCTAATGCCATAGTTGAACCATGTATTGTTCATCTTGTCAGAGGCCTTAACCGCAAGCGTCAGTTTTCCCCAAGCCCTCACGGTAGTTCCCTGCCGAAGCGTGGTAGCCTTACCGGCATTGGTGTTATACTTTTTTTCGGCAATGCCATTGACCCCACCCTTTCCGGGAACCCCATAGATTTTCACACCATAAATAGTCGGCTTCACATTGTCTTGAATTCCGAAGATGTCGTTATGTTTATAAGGGTTAAGCATAAGACCGTCAGAGGTGCGCCTAGTTTCAAAATGGAGGTGCGGACCAGCCGAGCCACCCGTATTGCCCGAAAAAGCAAACTGTTGCCCAGCCTTCACGGGGAACCGGTCAGGCGTAAAATTGAGCGTGACAGTATAAGAACGTAACCGGTATTGTTCTTTTCGTACCACAGAATCGAGTTCGCCCACAAAACCATTCAAATGTCCGTATAAAGACGTCGTGCCATCAGGGTGGTCAATCATCACCATTTTACCATATCCAGAAGGGGTAATCACCACATGCGATATGTAGCCATCGGCAAACGCATAAACAGGTAGATTTTCCTTACCGCCTGTCCGGAAATCCCACCCTCCATGGAAATGGTTAGGTCGGAGTTCGGCAAACGAGCCAGCCAACGTATTCACCTCGGGTAAAGGGAGTTCATAAACAAGATTGGAGGCTGTCGACGTAAACGTCACGAGTAGGACACCCAAAAAGGAAAGGAAGAAACGTTTAAAGACCATTTTACGAAATTCAGAAATCGGGAAGGAGGGAAAGGAGTTAAAACGACCTCTTGCCTCCTAAAATACATTTTAACACAAAATTAAAGATTACTTGGGAGAAATGCGAAAACACGGCATGGTTTTTGGAATACGAAAAAACGAGAGGTTACAAAGTCTCCTTTGAACGACATTTACTACAAAATAAAAAACATTTTAAGCCATATTATTTGTATATTTGCCAAACCAAGGAGGCAAAGTTGCCCGAACCAAGAAAAAAAACTAAAAAAGATAAAGCAATGAAAAAGATTTTTATGATTTTCGCCGCACTTGTAGCATTTGCCATAAGTGCTGTAGCTGAAGAAGCAGCCTCGTTCGCACAAATCAAACACGATTTCGGGACATTCTCAGAAGCAAAGGGCAAGGTCACACACATATTCGAATTCACCAACACTTCGAAGGCGCCAATAGTTTTGCAAGACGTGAAGGCAAGTTGTGGCTGCACTACACCTACCTGGACAAAAACGCCAGTAGGGCCTGGAGAGAAAGGACAAGTTGAGGTTACTTACAACGCGAAGGGCCGTCCAGGCGCATTTTCAAAGACAATCACCGTAACATCGAACCAAGGGGTTACCCGCTTGCAGATTGTAGGTGAAGTGCTTTTGGAAAAAGACGCAAACAAAGAAGAACTAAAGTAAAAACAGGAAACAATAAAAATTCATAACAGAAATGAAAAGAACTGTATGGATGTTTGCTGCAGCACTTGCATGCGGTATAGCAAACATAACTACTGCCAATGCGGCAGAAGATCCTGCCGCAATCAAGAAAGCAGCGACAGACTCTGCGGCCCTTGCGCCACAGATCACATTCACCAAGACCAGCCACGACTTCGGAACATTCCCAGAGGAACGTGGAAAAGTCACTTGTACATTCACCTTCAAGAACACCGGTAAAAGCGATTTGGTTCTTCAGAAGGTAAGGGCAAGTTGCGGTTGTACAACTCCAAACTGGACAAAGACCCCAGTTGCTCCAGGCGACACAGGCTTTGTAACAGCGACCTATAATGCAAGCGGCCGTCCAGGCGCTTTCAACAAGACCATTACGGTAACATCGAACGCCGAGGCAAACCAGCGTTTGACCATCAAGGGTGAGGTTATTCCAAAGGTTAAGACACCAGAAGAAGAATATCCATCAAACATTGGAGACTTCCGCTTGAAGACAATGAACGTATATATGCGTACCATTGAATACCCAACTTCGAAGACCGAGAAGATACAGGTAATGAACAACAGCGACAAAGAAGCTGTTATTACTTTCGCTAACGCTCCAAAGTACCTTACTTTGAAAGCAAATCCAGAAAAACTGGAGCCAAAGGGGAAAGGTACAATCGAAGTGACCTTCAACAGTGAGGCAGCCAACGATTGGGGCGAAATTCTCCCTACTTTCGACGTCGTTGTCAACGGCAATATAGAAAAGAACAAGAAAGTCACTGTTCACGCTACCATCCGAGAGAACTTTGCCAATATGACAGCCGAAGACAAGGCCAACGCTCCTGTACTTTCTGTGTCGACAACAAACGACCTTGGCACAATAGAAAAAGGTGCAAAGAAGAAATACAAACTCACCGTTACTAACAATGGTAAGAGCGAGTTGCTCATCCACAAGGTGAAGACCAACAACGAGAATGCAAAGGTTGTTTCTTGGCCTACCAAAGCTATCAAGCCAGGAAAGAAGGCAGACATTGAGTTCCTTATCACCTCTGGCAACTCTAAACCAGGAGAGTTCAACTACCGCGCAACCATTATCTGCAACGACCCTAACAACTCGACATCGGGTGCAACATTGAAGGGAAGTTTCAAATAAACGGAACTAAAGACAAGAAAAGACGGGCATTTCGAAAGTAATGTCCGTCTTTTTTATTTCGTACAAAAAAGATGAAAGGTCTCTCGTTTCACAACGAAAGACCTTCTTATGTGTTTATAAAAAAGTAATGTTTGAATTGGGAACAAAGTTATAAAATATTTTTAATTTCCTATAGCAGAAACGCAGAATATTAACCTATAATTTAAAAGTCTAAATATTATCACCTTACAAAAGCGGCAACTTCCCAAACAAACGGTGGAACAGATTGGGTATAAAAGAGATATTAATTTGTCTAAAAGCATTATCTTTGCAAATAACAATAAAGACAAAGAATGACGAGAATCGGCTTATTATCGGACACCCATGCCTATTGGGACGACCGCTACACCAAGTACTTCGACGAATGCGACGAGGTGTGGCATGCCGGAGACATCGGCAGTCTGGAATTGGCGGAACGCTTCGAAAGATACAAAATGTTCAGGGCTGTATACGGCAACATAGACGGGCAGGACATCAGGCTCCGCTACAAGAAGGAACTAGTGTTCGAGATTGAAGACGTAAAAGTCTTCATGACCCACATAGGCGGCTACCCTGGCAAATATGCATCAAACGCCATTGACACCATAAACAGTGAAAAGCCAAAGTTATTCGTTTGCGGACATTCACATATTCTGCGCGTAAAGTATGACCAAAAACGCGATATGCTTTGTGTCAACCCCGGGGCAGCAGGCCGTTACGGAATGCAACAGGTAAGAACCCTACTAAGGTTCACCATCGACGGGGAAACAATAAAGGATATGGAAGTCATAGAATTGGGTGAAAAATAGTACATTATTCAACAAAAGAAACAAAAGAATACAATATATACTATGTTTGAATCTCTGAAAAGGATGCTGTTTAACTTCGAACGCAGCAACACAAACTGGGTTGACGATTTGGAAAAGGAAACGTTCTTCTTCAAGAAAGAAGCCGAAGACAAAGCCCGCCACCTATTAACGGTCAACAGACTGATTGACATTTTATTGGAAACCGACATTCAGAAGAATGCGGCACAAACTGCCAACGACTGGATAGACAGCAGCAACGTTCACATAAGGGAGAACAACAATTTCGACTGTACTATTGACTACTTTATGAGTCCCCAACCAGAAGAACACATGAAACAGTTGGACGAGGGAGCTCCTGCTTATGCGACAGCCACCAAATATATAGAGGAAATGGTTCCGACTGCGGCAGAAATGAACAGGAAGATGGGCGAATTGCAGCAACGCATCGGCACAGAGCTACAGGCTTTAATGGAAAAATGTGCCAACCAGAAGGGCGGTATTGCCTTTGCTATGGACGTTTTGGGCGCCATTAACGACCAGAACAAGGCTTTCTTGTTGGAAATGCAAGACGAAATGAAAATCAAGAACGAGATAAACCTGCCCAAGGAGGAACAAGACCTGCGCGACCGCTGTGCCATGCTTGGCGACGGAGGAAGGAAAGACATATCAAAAAACAACCTGCTGAAAAAAATAGTAAAAGAGGCCGAAGATATAGTTGTCTGTAAACGAGAAATTATGCGCCGCCAATATGCTATACGCTTCTTCAGTTGGTTGCAGAGCATTCTACAAGAAACTGCATATACAGTAAGGAAGACCGGTTCGATGCTCGATTACCTACGCCAGAGTAACAACCAACAACTGGCAAAACTCATCAGCACCAAGACGGACGGAGTAAACATTGGTCCAAAGATAATAGAACTCGCCGACTTTATTTCCTCACTAAACAAACAGAGCATTTTATCGTTGGAAGAAGAATCTGTCGACAACGTCAACAGCCGCTTCAACAACTTTGTAGACAGCTATAACAAACAATAAGGTATGGACAAAAACGAGCGTTATGATGGATTAGTTGAAAGGTTCTTGCACTATGTTAGTTTCGACACCCAGAGCGACGAGGCAAGCGAAACCTGTCCCTCCACAGCAAAACAGTTGAAACTGGGCGCCTATCTGAAAGAAGAGTTGGAAAAAATCGGATTGAAAGAGGTTGAACAAGATGCTTGGGGATACGTGTATGCCACCCTGCCAGAAAACCAGGAAGGCCAACCCACAATAGGCTTGATTGCCCACCTCGATACCAGTCCTGATGCCAACGGGAATGGCATAAAGGCCAAAATAGTTTATTTTGACGGTCAACCGATTGTTTTAAACGAGCAGAAAGGCATTACCCTGAATCCGACCGACTACCCCGAAATGCTGAAATACAAAGGACAGGAGCTGATTGTGACCGACGGCACTACCCTTCTTGGCGCAGACGATAAAGCAGGCATAGCTGAAATTGTGACAACAGCCGCCTACCTGACACAACACCCCGAAATCAAGCACGGAGCCATTAAAATAGCGTTCACACCCGACGAAGAAATAGGCAGGGGTAGCGACAAATTCGACGTAAAAAAATTCAGGGCCAATTGGGCCTATACAATCGACGGAGGAGAAATTGGCGAGCTGGAATACGAGAATTTTAACGCCGCATCGGCAAATATAGTCTTCAACGGCAGAAACATACACCCAGGATCGGCAAAAGACAGGATGGTAAACGCCAGTAAACTTGCCATGGAATTTAACAGTATGCTGCCTGCCAACGAGGTTCCAGAGCATACCGAGGGGCGGGAAGGCTTCTTCCACCTCACACATATGGACGGATGTGTGGAAAATGCCACACTGAGTTACATTGTCCGCGACCACGACAGCAACCGTTTCGCCAGACGCAAAGAGCAGTTAGAACAGATTGCGACCTACCTCCAGCACAAATATGGAGAAAAAGCGGTAGAAATAACAATAAACGACCAATACCGTAACATGATAGAACAGATATCGCCAGTTATGCATATAGTTGAAAGGGCAGAAAAAGCGATGAGACAGGCAGGCATAGAACCCGTAATCCAGCCAGTGCGTGGAGGTACCGACGGAGCACAACTATCGTTCATGGGACTGCCATGTCCAAATCTGTTTGCAGGCGGCCTTAACTTCCACGGCCGCTTCGAATTCGTTCCAATACCATCGCTTCATGCAGCCGTCAGTGTAATTTTAAACATTGTCGCTCCACAGCAGTGCAAGGAGTAAATTGGAAACAAAGAGCAGACAGATGTCCTCGTTTTACCAACCTACGACAAAGCCCAGAAAAAAACACAGGCGGTTTCTGCCGGGAACAGCAACCGCCTGTCAACTTAACCTATGAAAATTAAACCCACATAAAATAGGGGAAGTTTAAGCAAAAGAAACATTATTTTCCTCAGCCATACGGCGAAGGTTCATCAGGGCATAACGCATACGGCCTAACGCAGTATTGATGCTGACCCCCTGCATTTCGGCAATCTCCTTAAAAGATAAATTTTGATAGAAGCGCATCAGTAGCACAGTCCGCTGCGACTCAGGCAACAGTTCTACCAACTGCCTCACATCTTGCAACACCTGGTTTTCCAACATAATATCCTCCACATTTCTGTCGTAAACAGGCAAAGTGTCGAATACAGTATGTCCCAATTCATCTTCCACTTCTCCAGGCACATTATTCTCAGCGGAACTACGCCGGTATTGGTCAACAACTAAATTATGCGCAATGCGGACAATCCAAGCCGAGAATTTGCCCATTTCGGAGTATTTGCGATTACGTATGGTTGTAATTGCCTTAATAAAAGTATCCTGAAAGATATCATTCGCCAAGTCGTAATCTTTCACACTCAGCATGATATAGGAGAACACTTTACGCTTATACCGCGACAATAATACATCAAAAGCAGGGATATTGCCATCGGCATACATCTGCACCAACTGTTCATCGGTGCATTCACTCAACGCATTCTTCATCTTTGTCTTATTTAAAAGTTCAAAGTAGGAATGTATCTATAGGCGTAAAATTTAAATTAATAAAAAAGAATTGTAACAATATAAGAAATGCAAAAACCATTCCATAAAGGAACGTAAACTATGCAAATAAACAAAAAATCTTCTTTAGGAGCAAGAATTTTATCAAATTATTTGTTTTTCACTCATCAGGGGAAAAAAACAACAATAGAAGACTCCCTCTATTCACCAAAAACGACATCTTTTTTCAGTACGAAAGAAAAAGAGCTGTCGATATGGAAGCCCCGTAGCAGTTCAGCCACTCCCATACGTTTTTTTCCCGGCAGCAAAATGGATCGTAATTCAACAGCACCACAGCCACACGCAACTTTAATAAAACTTTTGCCATCTGTTTCAATTGAGCCTGGGCTTTTAGCAGAGCGGTCATCTATCTTGGCAGTTTCATAAATCTTAACCGCCAACATATCACCCGACGCAGACACGAGATTACACCAGGCTGCCGGATAAGGAGACAGGCCACGGACAAGGTCGTATACTTTTTTCGCAGGTTGCGAGAAATCGACATAACAGGTGTCTTTAAAGATTTTAGGAGCAGGTCTCAGTTCGTCGGCCGACACATAGAGTTCTTCTTGCGGTTTTGGAGTCACTTTACCTGCAATAATGTTATCGACGGTTTGTAACAAGAGTTCCGCTCCCTTGTACATAAGAGCATCGTGAATAGTCTCGGCAGTGTCTGTATCAGAAATAGCGATTTTTTCCTGTTGTATTATCTTTCCCGTATCAATTTCATGAGTCAGGAAGAAAGTTGTAACACCCGTTTCGGTATCGCCGTTAATGATAGCCCAGTTAATTGGAGCCGCCCCCCGGTACTGTGGCAGGAGAGAGGCATGAAGGTTGAAAGTGCCTAACGGCGGCATATTCCATACAACCTCAGGCAACATTCTGAAAGCAACCACAATCTGCAGGTCAGCACAAAGGCTTCTAAGTTCCTCTACGAAGCCCTCGTCTTTCAACTTCGCTGGCTGTAGCAAACGCAAATTGTGTTGGAGAGCAAATTGTTTAACAGGTGAGAATTGGATTTTGTGGCCACGTCCGGCAGGTTTGTCAGGCATAGTAACAACACCCACCACGTTGTATCCGCCCTCAACCAAGCGGCGAAGGGGTTCAACAGCGAAATCGGGCGTACCCATATAAACTATTTTAAGTTCATTCTTATTCATACAAAAACTTTTTTCAGTCACCTTTGCTAACCAAGTCATCGTCATAACCATACTTCAGGAACTTGCGGTTATCGGCACCCCAATGTAATTTTTCATGCAGTGTGTCGAAAAAATGGTGATTGTTCAGTTTAACCGTCTTAACGGTACGTGAAGCAGATTTATATATACGGCATTTAATTTTTTCGTCGAACACATTCGGACGTCCATCAAGAGCAATAAGGAAACGATTGTTTCGGCTCTCCACTTGTAGTTCTACGACAGAGGTATCAGGAACAATAAGCGGACGACTTGTCAAACTGTGCGGAGCCACAGGAATTATAATAATGCCAGGCAGATTAGGCATAAGTATAGGCCCCCCCACACTCATAGCATAAGCGGTCGACCCCGTGGCAGTAGAAACGATTAGTCCGTCGGCCTGATACGATGTCAGGTAAGTGCCATCCACCCAAGTATGGATAGTTATAAGCGAAGCTGTATCTTGTTTGGTAATGGCAATTTCGTTAAGAGCATAAGTAAAATCGGTATAGACCTTCTCGTCGGTGTGCAGGTGAAGCAGCCCCCTTTCAGTAAGGGTATAGTCTCCATCGACCAAATGTTTGACCACATCGTCGATCTGGTCACCGTCAATATCGGTCAAGAAACCCAGACGCCCGGCATTAATGCCAATCATAGGGATCATCCGTTTGCCCAGTTTAGCCGTACTGTGAATAAAGGTTCCATCTCCCCCCACCGAGAAGGCGAAGTCAGCCTCGTAATCACGATAATCAATAAGGTTTTTTTCGTTTACAAATTGGTCAGCCTCAAATCCGCACTCTCTGAGGAACACCAAAAAATCTCGTTCCATCAGCACTTCCACGCCATAACGGTTTAGCGCCTCAAGCAACCTGAAAGAGTAAAGAGCGACCTCGTTCCTGAGTGTATTACCAAAAATAACAGCCTTCATTCTGATTATGCGACCTAAAAATTATCAACAACCGCAAAGTTAAGAAAAAAAGGGTACTTTCTAAAATAAGAAAGTACCCTATACCTATAAACCGCAAATAAATACTTACTTTTTGCGGGCACCGTAACGGCTGTTGAACTTGTCGACCATACCTGCGGTATCAACAAGCTTCTGCTTACCAGTGTAGAATGGGTGAGAAGTGTTAGAAATTTCAAGCTTGATGAGCGGAAGAGTTTCACCATCGATTTCGATAGTGTCCTTTGCATCAGCGCAAGAACGAGAAACAAACACATCACCATTAGAAAGATCCTTGAATGCTACCGGACGATAATTGCTCGGTTGAATGTCTTTTTTCATTGTGAATTATACGTTTAAAATGTTTACAATAATTAAGTTGCGTTGTACTCCAAAAGGTCGCACTGCCCATTTTGGTCGCAACAGCGGTGCAAAAATACAGAAAAAAGAAGTAATACGGAAAGGAAAGGGTAGAAAATTTATGAACACTAGCAGTTATAAAAACGAAAAAAGCAGTTAAATTTGCATAAACCTAAAAAAAGGAGGGTAAAAATGTTCAAAAAATTAATCACAATAACGACCTTAATAACAACACTTATGTCATGCAATGCGAAAGAGCCCGTAGTGGTAATCGAAACCAACTATGGCACCATGAAGGTTAAGCTTTACAACGAGACCCCACAGCACCGCGACAATTTCTTGAAGTTGGTTAAAGAAGGGTTCTATAACGACCTGCTTTTCCACCGTGTCATCAAAGATTTCATGATACAGGGCGGTGACCCTGAATCGAAGGGGGCACCTGCCGGCAAACAGCTTGGAGCAGGCGACGTCGGTTACCAGATTCCGGCCGAGTTCAACTACCCTAAGTTTATGCACAAAAAGGGGGCGCTTTCTGCGGCACGCCAAGGAGACCAAGTCAACCCAGAGAAGAAAAGTTCGGGCTGCCAGTTCTATATTGTTCAAGGAAAGACCTACAGCGACAGTGAATTGCAGCGCATGGAAGAGGGAATGAAAAACCAAGTTATGATGCGCAAGTTCAACGAATTGAAGAAAGCCAACATGGACAAGATCAAGTCTATGATGATAAACAAAGACCAAGAAGGCTTACAAGCACTGCAAAAAGATTTCGTTAAGCAATGCGAGGCCTATGTGGCAGAACACCCCGAAGAATGCAAGATGAGCGACGAAGTAAAGAAAATATACAAAGAAATTGGCGGAACCCCTTTCCTTGATGGGGAATACACCGTCTTCGGCGAAATTGTAGAAGGATTAGAGGTGGTGGATAAGATTGCCGCTGTTGAAACCGCTCCTGGCGACCGTCCGGTTCAGGATGTTAAGATGACCAAAGTATATGTCGAGAAATAATATCTACTAAACATACAGTTAAGCATAATCGCATGAGTCCAGTGCTGTACTGGGCTCATGTTTTTTTGCGGGAGGCTGGTGGTTGCATGTAAAGAGTCCCCCCGCCTTAAGACATAAAGCGGGGAGTTCCCTTTCGGGAAGATGGAGGTTTATGAAGTCCGCATGAACTTCCGAAATCAATCAACAAC
Source organism: Bacteroidales bacterium UBA4345 (assembly GCA_002396385.1). Lineage (GTDB taxonomy): Bacteria > Bacteroidota > Bacteroidia > Bacteroidales > Paludibacteraceae > Physcocola. Next base: position 3,405 of record DGTD01000085.1, on the reverse strand, counting down.
TTCAACAACCAGTTTTTCCACACTACCATTCTCAATATGGAAACCGTTGAAAACAGGTTCTTCAGTTGCTAATGAGAGAATAAAATAGGTGATTGTAGAGTCGTAAGCCAATTTAATATCTTCTACAGACGGGCGTGATGGAGAAGACGGATGGCTGTGCCAGTTAGCCACCAGTTTCTTGCCTGTTTGACGGCTGTGCTTAATGGCGGCAAATTGTTCCTTGGGGTCAAACGAGAAATGCTCCGGGCTATGGTCAATGTTAGTCATAGGGCAATTCTCGTCAATAATACCTTCAGCATTCGCCAGCAAGTAACCACAACTTTCGTCAGGCAGTTCGTTTTTCGCCTGCGCTATTATTTCATTCAATACAGCTCTATTTATCTTCATTTTTCCTATACAATTTAAGTTCTCCTATATCGTTCACTAAACTTAATGGTTTTCTAGGATAACACTCATAAATCCATTTTTATAAAGCAAAATTATGTGGTATATATTCCACGAACAATCGCACAAATACGGAAATCTATATACCCATAATGTGGTATACATTTAAACGACACCACGTACAAAACCGGGAGGTTCAGAATAGTCTCTACCAAAATATCAGGTAAAGGCACCATATACGACACCTGGAATACCGAACGACAGACACTTGGAAATTAAAGCATTAAAAACTATATTTGCCATAGTCAATCAAGTAGAGTTAGTTGTGTATGCCATACTTTTTAAAAAGAATACTATTCACAATACCATTTTTGACGGGATTATCCACACCGTACGGATTTTCCGTCGAAACGATAGAAGTAGATTTGACAGACAGCATTCGCCCCGTCTCTCATTGTGCTTCAGGTGCTCTCTATGGCATTACAGAAACGCTACCAGAAGATATCAACGTATTTGTTGCGCCTTTAAAGCCGCACGTATATTGCTTACCACCATCAGGTAAAGACGGCAACCAACATAACTTTGGCGATGGGTTTGTTGTGGCAGAACGACTGAGAGGAACCGATGCAAAAGTGCAGTTTTTGATGGCCGACTTACTACCCTACTGGCCCTACCAGTGGCCAGGACAAAAAAAATGGCTGGCTATGGTAGAAGATGTGCTGAAAAAGCATAAGGATTCGGGATTAGACAACATTCACAGTTATGTGATTTGGAACGAAGTCAACGAAACCTGGCAAGATAGCAATGGCGATTTTAACACAGTATTGTGGAAACCAACTTACGACCTTATCCGCAAATACTTCCCCGACATTAAAATCGTTGGACCGGCCACTTCATTTTACAGCAGAGACCTCTTCAAGGAATTCTTTAACTTCTGCATAGAAAACAACTGCATGCCCGACCTTGTATGTTGGCACCAATGGGGAAGTGAGAGTTTTGCAGCGGCAGCCGAAGACTACCGCGAATTAACGAAAGAACTAGGTATGCCGAATCTGCCGTTGTGCATCAACGAATACAGCGCAGGCTTCAACGACAATCAAAGAAAGCTAGAAGGTTGTCCAGGTTACAGCGTTCCCTTCATTGCGAAATTTGAACGCAACAACGTAGAAAGCGCAACCATATCGTGGTGGTTTACGGGTCTACCTGGCCGACTAGGCAGTTTGCTGACTGCCGACAACGAACCTGGCGGAGGATGGTGGCTCTATAAATGGTATGGCGACATGACCGGCTATATGGCTATGGTAACCCCACCAAACGATTACAGCGATGGTTTAGACGGGTTTGCTGCCGTAAACAGGAAACACAACTATGCCAGCATTGTTGTAGGTGGCAACTACAAAGGCAACGCAGAGGTTTACTTTTCGAAATGGCCTAATTTTCTGAATGGTAAAATAAAGGTGACGGTTGAACGGGTTACATGGGAAGACAAAGACCTGCCAGTAACCAGCACCCAACTAATTTCGGAGGAAGTGATGAACATTTACGGACCAGACTTCACCTTGCCAATTCTGATTGAAAATCCTCTGTATGCCTACCGCATTCAATTCTCTGCCGTAGACATTCCACAGACTACGTTCAATGGCATTGCTGCCACTATTCCAGGCATAATAGAAGCGGAAAATTACGATGTTGGTGGAGAGGGGTTCTCTTATCACGACAATGAGGATGAGAACAGAGGCAGCGAATATCGCGACGACTGCGTAGACATCGTTAAGTCGGACGACGGTTATGCATTGGGCTATACAGAATTCGGCGAATGGACCGAATACACTGTAAATGTCCAAGAATCTTCTCTTTACGATATCACGGCAAAAGTCTCAAACGGGGGCGATCTCGATGGATTCCGCCTTTATATTGATGATGAAGAAGTCACCAATGACTATGTCATCCCTAAAACAGGAGACAACTGGACGGTTTACCAAGAGTTGCCAATTGCCACGGTTGCAATTGATAAAGGAACGCACTTAGTGAGAATCGTCATCAACGGTAGTTATGTGAATATCGACTGGTTGAAATTTGAAAAGAACAAAGAGAGCAGCGCTCCTGTTGTTTACAACGACATTAAGACGATAAAGGACGCCCGTTTCTACGATTTAGAAGGAAGAAAAGTTAAAGCGAACAAGCTTAAAACCGGCAAAGTCTACATCGCAGTTATTCCAAACAAAGGTGAACTAAAATTCATTTTGAAATAACAACAGAATTCACAGAAATAAGGCAGAGGCGTCTCATAATGGAAACATTATGTTACACCTCTATTTTTTTGCTATTTTTGTAAAAAAGACATTTAGCACAAAATGAAGATAGACATTTACGGATGCGTTGACAGCGACTTGCACGCCATCTGCATCAGGAAAGGAGACTACTTTTTAAGTGTACAATCCGACAAATGCAGTTGGGAAACCGACATTGAACTTTGCGCATGCTTTCTTTCGGAGAAAAAGGCCCTTGCCTGTATGGAAGAACTACGTTCTGAAATGGGCATGGACGATGCCGACCTTATATGGACCGACACACGTTTCAGCATCTACCACGACCTAGCAGCACTGCGCAAGTTTGAAGAGGATATGAACAAATAGGTTTATTTGTTGTCGGGAGGGAGACGGTAAGCATCCTCTCCAGGGTCGTCATCGTCAAAATCCTCCCCCATCTCCTTAGCGGCATCTTCGAACTGGTGTTTTTCACGGAGTTTCTCCATCCGGCTGTAAATAAGGTAAAGTAAAACAATAATAACAGCCATCACCCCCCAGGTGAGCAAAAGGTCATTAAGGCGGGCTCCATTCACAAGGTACTGGTATAGCGGCATACCCAGACCATACAAGGCCAAAGCCACCAATACTATTATATGTTTCTTTGCTTTCATAATCTACATTTTGGCACACAAATATACGTCAATAAAGAGGCAAAGACAAGCAATCCGAACAAAATGAAAGACCTACTTTTAAGTTTGAAATACTATTATAT
>DGTD01000005.1 GCA_002396385.1 Bacteroidales bacterium UBA4345 | reverse complement strand
TGGCCGTAGCACCGTTCGTAGTCGAACAGCCAACTATCATATTCCCAATATGGTTCTCACCAAACGGCGACGATGTGTCGGGCGTATGGTCGCCAGTCAACATCCAGGAGACCTATCCGGAAGCCGAGATCCGCATCTTCAACCGTTACGGAAAAGAAGTGGGCACGTTCCTGGGAGCCGATCCGGGTTGGGATGGCGTGTATAACGGAGTAGACCAGCCATCAACCGACTACTGGTTCGAGGTGACCGTCCATGAAATCGACAAGGTCTTCACCGGTCACTTCACTTTGATTAGACGATAAACGCAAAACAATAATAACGGGGTCCAAAAGACAGGACCCCGTTTTTTTCTCCATAATCGGAGAAAGTAGTGCAAAACACTGGTAAAAGAATGGCTTTGCATTTGGATTTTTCATTCAAAAAGGCCAAAAACAAGCAAACTGTGTATACTTTTTTTTCTAACTATTTGTAAGTTATGTTGCAAGTTTATATTTTTGCGTGATATAAAACTATATAAAGGCTTGAACCGAAGCGCATATTTGATAGGTGTAGCTTGGTCAAGTTTGAGGTATTATGTTTCTAATTTTGCACTCTGCTTTGTTTCAGCAGTACGTCTGTGCGCTGTTTGTGTGATTTAGGACTAAACAGAGTGTTTGAATTGGATTATTGTTAGACTTATAGAAATTTTGATATATGATAACAAAACTATCAGGTTCTGCCAGACTCCGCATAGGGTTGGCGTTCCTTTATTCTGTTTTATTTTTGCCGTTGTCTGCCCAGACCAGCTCGTTGGTATTGTCGTCCGACGAAAAATTGGTTTGTGGCGGTGGGGGTATTTTCCTTACCGTTAGTGGCAGTACTTTCGGCCATTACTTGCAATACCAAGAAAAACACGGAGATGGTGAATGGGAAAACTCTATGTCTTCAGTAACTATGAAGACGAGTATGGGTGACAATATGCCGCCTGATGTTGACTATATCGAGTACCGTGTAGTGGACGACAACACGAAGGAAATGTCGAATGTGGTTAGAGTGGACAGGGACAAGTCTGATGAATGTTCCAAGGTTTGTCATACCACTAGTACTGGAGACCAGTTCACGGGTACTGACTTTAACCCTTCGTGCCCTCAGCCTTCAATACCAAATTGTGTGGAATCGCATTTCAGCGATTATAACATAAAATTTGATAAGGGTAAAATTAATGATTATGTGATTACTAATGACTTGCTGAGTTTCTTTGGTCGGACACCAACACTTGATAAAAATGCAAATGTGGAGGGTGAGAACTATTATTATACGATGAAAAACCCTAGCAATATTATTTGCAATTTGACATTTGACCCTTATGACCCAAAGGTGTTAGGTCACCCATACAAATATCATATGCGTCTTTATGTCCAGTTTGATCCGTCTTCGCCTACGGGTGATTGCACAAATCCTTTGTCTGCGTGGAGATCAGCCAAGTTTAAGGCGAATACTGATTTCGGTAACCAAACTACCGACTATTTGGTGGCTGCAGTGTTTGACGATGAGACAGGCGAAATCCTTACTTATTCAGGTGATACTATTGTAAAAGCGAATAAAAATGACGTTGCAACTATAAATTTTTGGGATGATCAAGATAGATCAAAAAGCCTTTTGAATTTTGATAAAGTAAAACCAAATACACTCCTTCGTTTTGAAATAACTTATCATGGTTGGTTCCCTGAAACAAGAAACGGTTTGGAACACTTTACGTTTGAGCCACGTTTTGAACAGTTCGAGTGCTCAAAAGTTGCTGTTGACTATATCTCAGCAGATATTGCCTCTGTTTGTGTGACGGCAAATCCGGTTTGTCTTGGTGAGTTGTCTAATGTCAAGGCAATTGGATTCCCTTTTGAATCTATTTATGTATGGGAGTATTGGGATGGGTCTTCCTGGCAACCTGTTAAGGTCAATGGCGTGCCTTATACGGGCCCTAATCTTAGTGAGTTAAATCTTCGACCTACGAATGTGGGTAAGGTTAAATATCGTGTGTATGATTCAAAAACGATAGGGAAAACTCAGGATTATAAAGAATTTACTATAATCAGTAAGGAGTGCGAACCTCCTTGTGCTGACACATTCAAAGGACCTGATAAGGTCTGTGTGCCAAATGTAGATTCTATCAAGTTCGCTCCTTATCCATTTACTGTAGATTCTGCCTATGTCTATGAGTGGGAGTTGCTCGATGCGGATAGTAATAAGGTTACAGCACCTCATAATCTATTTTTAGCAGATAGTGCAAAATCGTATGAGGTGACTTTCTTTGCAGATTATAATCTTCCTGAAGGAAAGTATTGGATAAATAGCAAACTTTATAAGATTGTTGATAAGGCAAAGAATGTAAGGTCCGTCATATGCGATACCTCTCATGCCATAACCGTTTACCATAAGCCTTCTGCTGCATTCTCTGTAGATAAGGGTGGTAGTGGCGATACTATATGTCCTTACTCTATGGACGTAATATTTAAAGCTGACCAAGTCGATAGCCGTTTGTCTTACACTTGGACGAACGCTACTCCGACTTCTACAGAAGCATATAGGGCTAATGTTGCTGTCCCTGCCAACCATTGTGAATTGGGCACTTTCGATGCAACATTACATACTGCGTTCACCGATTTTGATGGTTGTTCTGACACAAAGTCTCTCACATTCACGATTGATAAGACTCGGCCTGTAATCGACTGTGAGGCTTTGGGTGGTGATACCTCTTTCTATACTAAAGACGAGTATGCTAACGAGTATGTGGTAGATCTGCCTGTCCCTATTGTTAAGGAAACTTGCGACGGTGACCCTACTGTTGAAATCAGAGGTAAGGGACACAAGGCGAATGGTGAAGAATTCAGTTTCGAAATTATTAAGAAAAAGTCGGAACTGGAGCAGAACCCTTCTATCAAAAAGGTTACTTTCCCTGTTACGGCTGGTAAAAAGGAAAATGAGAAAGGTGATAACGGTATACGTGTAACCTATGTGGCGAAAGACGGTTGTGGTCTGCCTTCTGACACTTGTGCGTTTATGGTTTACATCCGCGATACCTTCCCTGATAAGCCAAATTGTTCACAGATTCCTAATTATATTGATTCGCTTTCGCATTATCCGTTCGACCAGTGTGTGGCTACTCCAGGACAGGGTAACCCAATGCTGTTGCCTGTCCTTACAGAGCCTGATGTGGAAAACTTGCTGAAGCCTGGTACCTATATCCATGGCGTAATGGAAAGCAGAAGTGACGGCAAACCAAATTTGAACGATCCGTTCAGTGTCGGACAGACTGTAATCAGATGGTTGTTCCTCGACGATGCTCAGAATCCGTCTTATTGTGAACAAACGATCACTGTTATCGATGATAAGAAACCTGAGGTGAAGTGCCCTGACATAACTTATTTCAGAGTTCACCCTGATAAGGATGAATGTACTGTTTCTGCAAACAGCTTGATTGCCCAAATAAAGGACCAGTTGAATAAGAAGGGCTTTGAACCGCCTGTTGCTACCGACCGTTGCGAGAATGGCGATACATTGCAGCCTACTTACTATTACCAGCAGGATGGCGATTCTGAATGGATTCCTTTCGAGGATGCGACTAAGTTCAATATTGGCGTTCTCTACAATTTGCAGTGGCGCTTCTACAAGGTGGGCGACGAGTTCGTTAACAAGAATGTATACGTGTTCTGCCAGCAGTCGTTCCGTGTGATTGATACTGTTCCGCCTTATTTCGATTGTTCTTCTATTCCTGATGTGACTACGGTTACAGCTGAAAAAGGAAAATGCAAGGTTGCAATTTCAGCCCACCTTGATTCGATTTTTAAACCTTGGCCGTATGCAGTTGAGGCATGTACCAAAGATAGCATAAGGGGTGAGATTACGCTCCCTGATGGTTCTGAGTTGCCTGATTCTATCGCTACGGGCGATACTATCGATGTTATTTGGACCTTCAAGGATACAACGTTGACCGACTCTGTCAAGATTTGTAACAAGAAGATTCATGCGAATGCTGATAGTGAGCCGATTTTCGATTGTAGCAGTCTTGGACTCCTAGTAGCTGTTGCTGACTCTTTGGAATGTGAGACCGACCTCAGCCAGATTCTAAAATTACAGGAGCATCCAACTGCACAGGATTCTTGCACGGGTAAAGATATTAAGGGTGATCCTACTATGGTTGATGGATCTCCACTCCCTGAAAAGTTGAAAGTGGGCGATACGTTGGTTATAAAATGGACTTTCTACAACCCGAATTACTCGGTTCAAGAAAAGGTTTGTTACCAGAAGGCGACCGTTATTGGCAGTACTCCTGTCAAGTTCGATTGCGAGTCTATCGCACATGATACTATAAAGGTAGATGCTGAAAAGGGAACATGTTACGCGATAATTGATCCTGCAAAGTTGCCTGACCATGTTGGCGAGGATTATTGTACAGGTTTCAAAGTCCATGGCATTCCTACACGTCAGGATGGTGGAGATCCTTACGGCGAGTACCCTATAGGTATCACTATGCTCGATTGGCATTTCTACAGCCCATATAGTATCGACTCTTCTAAGGTTTGTCCACAACCATTGTTGGTTCAGACCGATAAAGAGTTGGATGCACATTGTGGTAAAGATAATTACCCTGACATCTCTATTCCAGTAACAGAGAAGTGTGCTGCTCCTAATAAGAATGTGTTGGAAAGACTGACTGAACACTTTGCTGACCATCCGTGTCTTGAAGATGTGAAAGTTCCTGGTGTTCCTTCTAGAAGTGACGGTTTGGCGATGACCGCTGATTTCCCTATTGACACCATTGAGATTATTTGGACATTCACCGATACCACCAACACGTTGAAGAATCCAGTTTCGCAATGTCGTCAAACGGTGATGATTTCTAATGGACATGTTCCGCAGGTTGATTGTGAGAAATCATTCCCTAATAGTAAAGTCCAGATGGATACGGCTAACTGTAATGTAGACTTTGACCGTATTCCTGTTTACTTAAATTCGCTTCCTGTCAACCCTTGTAATGGAGAAGTTACTGTTGTTGACACGGTTCGTGCAAGTGGAAAGGGTATGCGTGAACCTTATCTGTTAGGCCATGAAACTATTACATGGACGTTCACTTATCCTTCTACCGGTGTTAAGACGGTGTGTGTACAAGAGATTGATGTGATAGATACCGTTCCTCCTTATTTCGACTGCTCAACCTTGAAGGATACCATTGTGGCTGAACTTAGAGATTCTGCTTACAAAGGATTCCCTTATGCATCGTTGGTTGACTCGGGACTGATCATCCCACAATCGGTCGCAAAATGTTGCTCTACTACTACTACCTATGAGCGTAGTGATGGTAAGGCCCTAGAGGATCCTTATCCGTTTACTATGAATAATGACCCTACTGTAATCACTTGGATTTTCACTAACGATTGTAGTAAGGCCTTTAAGACATGTAAGCAATATATAGAGATTGTAGACTTGATTCCACCTAGGGTAGAGTGTCCAGATACGTCAGGTGATTATAAGTGTTTGGCTGATATTCCAGAGCCATTTACAACATATGACGAGTTTGTGAAACATGGCGGTAGGGTTGTTCCTGAAGACCGTGCGTTCTTGAACACATTTAGTCCTAAGGATTCTATTAGTGGTAACGACTGTAAAGCTACAGTGACTCGCACCTATACACTGGTTGCTATCAATGGTAGTGTGGTTAGTTGTGCTCAGCCTTCTGTATTTACTGTCGTAGATGATGAACCACCGGTATTCATCGTTACAGGAGCTGCACACGGAATGGAATATATCACTTCTTGTGCGGAAACCGATACGGCTGCTCCTAAAGTGACCGTTAACGACTGTGACCCTAATCCAAGTTTTAAATTTGAACGTATTAGTAGTCAGGGTAACGATCCTTCTAAGTGCTCTTACTACAATTACGATGTAGTTTGCACTTGGTGGGCTACCGACCGCTGTGGAAACAGTGCTGCGCCTCTCCAATTCAAGGCGCATGTAAGAGATACTGTGCCTCCAAAGGTTAATCTGCCTATTGACTGGGATATTACCGATGTGCATCCTGATCACAGAAAGTTCTGCATATTTACGGTACCAGACATTACAGGTTTGATTCCTGATGACTCTATTCATCAAGATTGTGGTGAGGGTTATGTCGTTAAATGGCAAGAGCCAGAAGTTGGAACTGTTGTTTACCACGATATCCAACTTAAACTGCACATTGCCGATGTCTGCGGAAACGATACTGTCTTGACTAAGTGGCTGAGAGTTCAGTCTAAAGACTCTGTTGTGAAAATTGTTCCTGTTCCAGATCCAGTTGTTTGTGGTGACGACGAAAGTAAAAAGGAACCTCGTTCGGCTTTGAACTCGTTGGCTTCAGAAAGGGCTATTCGTAATGCGAATGGTACTATTTGGGAGCATGAGTTTGATGAATGGATTGAAATTCCTTCTACCATTCGATGGGATTACTATCGTGGTTCTGTAAGTCCTGAGAACTTGATCTATAGTAACAACCCGCTGACCTTTGCTAAGCTGTTCGAGCCTACAACTGCTCCGTTCGACGCAAGCGAGGCAGAAAAGAAGGCGGCCGATCAGGCTTTCATCCGTTACCTCTTACTGCTCCGTCAAAACCAGTCAGACCGCTATAGTTTCGTGGCTATGGATACCATTTCAGGTTGTTCCGATACGGCTTCTATCTATATCACGGTGAACGAGCGTCCTCGTATAGAGATTCCTTCTGGTCCATATCCGTTGTGTGATGGTGAACCGCTGGATGTTCATGGTGAAATGGCAGTCAAGTTCCCTACTTGTATTGATGATAGGGGCTCTGCAATCGTTGAACAAGGCTGGTTGTTGAACGATAGTGTATATGTCGAGGGTACACCTGTAACGCACGAAGATGGCTGGGAGCAGACGGCAGTATACTATGCGAAGAATGCGTGTGGTACTACTGTTGCCACTCATACGTTGTTCAACCATTGTGGTACTCCTCTTGCAACTGCGCTCGATAGTTTGAACTTTGTGGGCAATTCGGCTGAGAAGTTCCGCTTGTTGAGAAAAGACTCGCTTTACACTGCCGACAGTCTGCGTGTCAAGTTATACACTCGTTACGAGCCTTCACAAGTGCTGCTGACTACCAAACCTCAAGATAAGGCTAGAATCTTTGCAGGTCAGGAAGTAACTTTGAATGTGACGATGCCTTACGATGCCGCTATTACTAAGTGGATGCGTGTCCAGCACGAATTCGACGGTGAGAATAATGCAGTGTATAATAAGTATGGTCTGATTATAAGTGGTGGTAGCCGTGAATACGATGATGTTGATATAGAACGCGAATTGTTCTATTCGGCTCACGATACAGCTGCAGGAGACACTTCTATCTATGTGGCGTCTTCAATTGTTAGGAATTTTGTGGTTCCTAATCAGACCGACACTTCTTACTACTATGTATTGGTGGGTAATGGAGTTTGTCCTGCTGTAGTCTCTAACGTTGTTAAAGTCGACATTATTAAGGAAATACCTACTGCCATTACTCCTTACACGAAAGATGGTTTGAACGACGACTTTATGTTAGGACATCATGTCATCATCTATAACCGCTATGGCCAGATGATTTTCGAGGGCGATAACGGTTGGGATGGAACCTATCGTGGCGTGCTTGTCGATCCGGGTGTATACTTCTACAGCGTCGATTGGCAAGGCGGAATCTCTAAAGGTTCGATTGAAGTTGTAAAAATAGAATGATAATATACTAATTTTCAATTTTTACCTAAACTTAAAGGTGTCTGGAACTCCAGACACCTTTTTTGATTTTTCATTTTATTTGATTATGTTTGTAAAAAAGGAAAAATGCTATGGCTAAGTTCATTAATCCTCTGACTGATATAGGCTTTAAGCGCATAAATGCAAGGGCGTAGCCAAGTCTTTTTCTGTCAAGGGCTCTTGCAAGTCAGGGGGGCTTCGTGGTGCGGATTGGAATTACAAGTTGACCCCAGTATATGGCGTTTATCTGATGAATTTCAGTTTGTCAGGTGATGAACAGATTATCGACGATGTTTCGCTCTATTCTAAGTGCCAATTGGGAAAAGGTGTAAATGCTAAACCTTTTTCCGATAAAATTCGAGTCATCACAATAAGTTTTTTTGTTTTTCTTCCTTGTGACGGGCTTTAATAGTTTTAATGATAGTGTTTTGTGTGCTAATTATATTTTATTGAATGTTTTTATCTGATTTGATTGCATTTGGTGATTTATTATTCTCTTGTCTGTCTGAATTTTCAAACACTTTAGTATAACGGCTTGGAAGCAGTTTCCTGACTCATGATAAAGCTATAAATTAGTGCCTAAATAATAGGTAAACCTTTTGTAATAATGTCGTTTTTTACTTATTTTTGTAAGAAATAGACCCTTTAAGCAACCATTTTCTGAGCCTATTTGCAAGTTAAGTTGTTTTGAACCATTTGATTAGAACTTTTTTGCAAATATTATGGTTGATGAAAGGGGAGTAGGTGTATTTGTATATGAAGACAAGCAACATTATAAAATCTTTAGTGCGGGTGGGCATGTCCATTGCCCTCTCGATGGTTTCGTTTGTTGAGGCCAATGCGGATATTTCTATTTCAGCTAAAAGTAATCAAGCGTGTCCGGGCTATCCGATTGAGATTTCTGCAACGAAGACTGGAAATCATTCGGGTAATTATACAATGCTTCAGTATCGTCTTGAAGGTTCCAACACATGGGTCGATAATGCTGAAATTCCGACCAAAGACAGTCTTTTTGTTGCTGATATGGACGTTAATGCGTCTAAAATGTATTTTCGTTTGGTGGATTTTGGAACTGATGGCCACCAGACTGCCACAATATCAAATACTGTAACTATATCAAAGCAAACTGTTGATTGCCCTGTTTCTTGTCATCAGTCTTCAACAGGAGATTATTTCAATGGTACTGACTTCGATAAAGAACGCGGTGTTTCTACCGATCATCCGTCAATACCATCTCAAATTGTTGATTTCTTTGAAGAAAGTAATGTTACTTTTATTAGTAATGAAAATAATTATAAGGTGTCTACTGACTTGTCTTCTGTTTTTGGCTCTCAGATACCTTATCTTGACACTTTGGGAGACAACAAAAAAAATGCTAATTCTTATTATATCTACACCGATCAACCAGGACAGAGTTCTCCTTTTTTCTTGAATTTTGATGCTTTCAAATATGAAAAAAAGAGTTATCGCTATACGATGCGTTTTTACTTGATAAAAACTAGCGCTTCATGTGGCGATATGTTCGCTTTGAAACTTGAAACTGGTCATGGAAATCAGACTACCGATAGAGCTAGAATAAGAATCTATGAGAATCAGAATAACACCAAGGTTGATTCTCTGAATATTACTAATACTTTCGGGCAAATTAGATTAAAGATAGGCAATCAGTACGTTGGCAAGTTGTTACGTGTTGAAGTAAACTATTATGGCACGTTCCCAGAGAGAAATGGATTGTTGAACTTTTCGTTTAAACCTTTATTCCAACAGTTAGATCGTTGTTACAAGTTGGCCATCGACTATATCTCTGCTGAAATGGAGTCGGTTTGTATGGACTTAGGATCTATCTGCTTAGGCCAGTCGAAGACTGTCAATGCAGCTGGTTTCCCACAAGATGCGAATTACACTTGGCAAATTAATACGGGTGGTAATAGTTGGACTGAAGTCCCTGGTACCAAAGGTTTGCAAAAGGTTACGATTACACCTGCTAAAGTAGGAGCTTTAAGGTATCGTGTCCATGATGGTAAAGAAAAGGTAATCGTTGAATTTGTTATTCCGGTCAAGAATTGTGCGCCTGAGGCTCCTCATGAAATTAAGGGTGATGATAAAATCTGTGCTCCTAATTCGGCTACTTACGAGGCTATCCTTAACGATACCCGTGACAAGGTGGTATACAAGTGGATGCTGAAATCGCCTTCGGGTGCTGTTTTGGCTACGCTGAATGTAGATGATGAAACAGACGATGCTACAATTCTTAAGAATGCCGATTTGTTGCATCCTTCTTCTGGTAAGGTTTCTCTGACCATTCCTGCTTCTTATCCAGACGGGGCTTACAAGCTCGAAACCGCCCTGTTTTTCGATGGCCTGAGGGTCGGCAATCCTGTCGTCAAGACGATCAATGTCTACCAGAAGCCTAAACCTACAATCGATTTGGCGAGCTCTACTATATGTCCGTTCACCGAGAACTTGTTCACAGTTTCTCCAAACAAGGCTACTTACACCTACGAATATACTACTAACGCGGAAAAGGCTGGCGCTGCTAACCAGGGCCGTATAAAGTTGCCGAACAACGTTTGTTCGCTCGATGCACTTTCTATCGCGGTACGTGTGAAGGTGACCGATATGCCTACCTGTTACGGCGATGCTTCTGTCTCGAACGTGCCGGTAAACAATTCGGCTCCGAGAATCGATTGTGCGCCTTTGGGCAAGCACTGGAGCATGAAGGGCTATAATAATATTGAATTGCCTGCAAACAAAAAAGACTCAACTATCACGCTACCTCTTGATGAATTAGCCATTTTGGCTACCTGCGATCCCGACCCTGTCATCACTATTTCTGCATCGGGTAAAGATGTGTTGGGGAATACGTTCGTTTTTGCTACCCTCTCGAAGAAGAGAAGCCAATACACCGCTGCCGATCTGAAGGTGACGATTCCGGTTACGGCCGATGCCACTTCTTCCAACGGTATCACCTTTACTTATAAGGTTACAGACGGGTGTGGTCGGACTTCTGACCCTTGTTCCCAGAAGGTGATTGTCCGTGATGTGACCCCTCCTAATGTCGATTGTAGCAAAATAAACTCTTACGACGATGTACATTTGTCGAATCAGTTGAAGTGTACTGCTGTCCCAGGCTATTTTCCGTCAGAATTGCCTCTGTTGGAAGTGCCTGATCTGCCTGATTTGAATGGTACGGATGAAGTGACGGTAACCTATATAGGTCGGTTGGTTAATCCGGCTACCGCACCCGAGGCTGTCGCATCGGTGGTTGACTTGTTTAACCACGATATCGATTTGAACAAGGACTTTGATGCGGGTATAAGCTATATTCTCTGGAAGTTCTCCGACAATGCGGGTAATGCGAAATACTGTCTGCAGCATGTCTCGGTCATCAACGACAAAAAGCCGGAAGTGACTTGTCCTTCCCACGATTATGGAAACTTCTCGGTGAACGACCATTGTGAACTTTCTTACGGGGAACTGAAACTCAAACTGCCTGCTAAGGAGTTACCTACAGCTATCGATCCATGTCCGAATGGTGATTTTGAATACACAACCGAAAATGCCCGCTTGTTCTACCACTTGATGGGGACGACTGATTGGACCGAAATTACCAGTGCCAATGCTGGCGACAACCTGTTCTCGCCTGGCAAGGAGTATGGTAACACTTATGAATTTGAATGGCGTTATTATAAACAAGGCGAATCGGCTGGTGTTGATAAGAAGGTTTATGGCGTTTGTAAGTCGCAGTTCACGGTGGTCGATTCTGTCGCTCCTGTAACAAACTGTAGTTTGGTGAAAGATGCGGTAGTACCTTTTAACTCGAACTCGAAAGAATACCGCACATTTGATTATGCGTCGTACCAGTTGCCAGACGATACTGTTCATTATAACGACAAACCTGCACACTACGACGAACAAAACGGCAAGTATTGGGACGATTTCAACACGTATACGTTGTCCGATTTGTTTGATGTGATTCCAAAAGCTGTTGATGCGTGCGATGGTGAGTTGTTCCCTGTCGTTTCCGTTGTGTTCCAAAACAAGGAAGAGGTTATAAGCGGAACGGAAGAACAAATTTTAAAACAACTCCGTAATCGTCCTTTCAAGGAAGGTAACTCTATTATTAAGTACACCTATACCGATAGGTCGGGTAATGTGAGTGTCTGCCAACAAAGTATTGTTGTATATAGCGGACTCTATGCCCACTGCCCTGAACCTATTGTTTTGAAAGCGGGGGCAGACTGTAAGGCGACTTACGATTTGAAGCCTAAGGATGTTCCAACGGCACAGGTGACTTATATCCGTGAGGTTAAACGTAAGAGGTATGATCATGATGATTCTATGGGGCCTAATAACAAGTGTTACGAAGTTGTACCTGTAGCGGATGAGGATGAATACGCGGATTTGCGACAACTTACCGACTCTATGGCTCCGGAATTAGCGACAAAAAAGGTGTTTGTGTATCCGTTCAAGATAGAAAAGGTCACCAATGTGGATGAAGATGGAAATCCTACTACTTCTTCACAAACTTCAATCTTTTCCAACTCTGACGGTAATACCTTGTCTGAGGCTGTTTTAAAGGTAGTACAACATATGTATTACAGTAACAGTCAGCAATCATTTCAGTTTCTCAGAAAGGCATGTGCAGGATCTGATGCCGAGGTTCCACGTCCTGATGCTATACAGATATGGCAGAAGATACAGTTGAGAACAGGTATCAAAGAGCAGTTCGATGGTGGTTTCATGACTTTCGATAAGGGAACTCACAAACTGGTGTTCTATTACGAAAACGGACAGGGTGAAGAGAAATCATGTTCGGTTATCATTAAGGTAGAAGACCAGACTCCGCCAAGTGTGGTTTGCGGTAAGTGGGGTGGTAACTATTCCTTTGATGCCGACGAAAACTGTCAGCATGAAGCTACTTTGGGCAAACCTTCGGTGGAAGAGTTGCAGGTGACTGATAACTGTACCAAGGGGGCAGCTGAGTTTGACCTGACTTTCAACCGCAGGTATTGGGAGACGGGCAGAAGTCTTTCGGCTACGCCTACGGCTTCTACTGAAAACTTCGACGACCCATACAAAATGGGTACTACTATCATTGTATGGACGGTTGCCGATGCCGCCGGTAACAAGAATACTTGTACCAGCACTATTGTTGTTGCCGACAATGCCGGTCCGGAGATTGACTGTAACAACGACCCTCAATTCAAAGATATTAATGTGGATGCCGATCCGGAAGACATGGAGTGTCATACTCCGGTTGCCGAAGTGGTTAGAAAGGGTTTGAAAATACCTGTTATTTTTAACGACAAATGCTCTCCTATTGTAACCCCTACGGGTATGATTGAAGGTGTGGGTGTCCGCTCCGACAACCCTTCACTGTCTGTGTTCTCGGGTTACTATAAAGGTACTACCATTATTACTTGGACGTTTACCGATGCTGCAGGTAACAGTGTCTCTTGTCCTCAAAAGATTATTGTGGAAGACCATACGGGGCCTATTCTTGACTGTTCTGAATTGGAACTCAACCCGATTAATGTGACTTTGGCTTCCGATGCGTGTGTGGTGCCTAAAAATGATGTGAATCTTATTAAACCTGACGCTTATGACAACTGTACCGATTACGACCAATTGGTGTTCACAAACGATGCGCCCGATAATTATATAATTGGTTCGAATACCGTAACCTGGACGGTTACCGATTTGTCTGGCAATGCTAGTTATTGTGAACAGTTGGTGGTTGTGAAAGATACCGCTATTCCGAAGGGAAACTGTCCGCCTGACTTGAATGTCGACGCTCCTGTTGGTGAGTGTAGTGTTTCGGTGTCGATCAGTGCGAACGATTATCCGATTGACGACCCTTGCGATGGCACGTTGTACCCTGCATTCTCTAAGCGTAGCGACAACAAGCCGCTTTCTGCCATTTACCCTGTGGGTACTACTACTATCACCTGGCTCTATACCGATAGGTCTGGTAACAAGAAATACTGTTACCAGAATGTCAATGTACACGATGTGACACCTCCGGTTGTGACTTGTCCTTCTAGCTCTAAACCGAAGGAAATTACGGTGCCAGCTGGTTTGTGTGCGGTGACGGTTGCCGATGTTGCCAAGAAAATTTCGCTTCCTACCGCTTACGACGAGTGTCAGGATGAGGATCCTGTTATGACGGGTGTACGTTATTATAAGGGTAAGGACGGTCAACAGACTCCTACTTTGGTTAAGGATAACAAAGGCAATGCGGTTGCTTGGAACGATGGTTCTGTTACCTACCAGCCTGGTTACTACACCATCCGCTTCACCTTTACCGATTTGGAAGGGAATGTGTCGGAACCTTGTGATGTTGAAATCTATATCAAGGATATCAACTCTCCTGTGGTTACCTGTTCCGATTTCTTAACCGATGAAACGAAGGAATTTGTTACTGACGATAATTGTGAGGTTACTGTAACGAAGGCCGATTTGGGTGAAACCAATACGGTTGCTTACGAGTATTGTGACGATAGGGCAGAAATTAAGGCGTTCCCTTATCTTTATGAAAATGGAGCGCGCCAGTCTGCTACCTTTATTTCTACCACCATCCGGTCGGGCGAGTCTGCTACCATTCATTGGGTGTTCACTTCTGCTACTGGTGCTGAAACTGTTTGTCCGCAAGTGATTTCTGCGGTCGACAACAGCGAACCTACTTGTAGGGCTAACACTTTGACTGTAAGCACTCCTGCTGTGTCGGACAAATGCTCAACCGATGTTCTGGTTGAATTGAATGCCATTGGCGCCAAGGACAATTGCGGTGGTGATATCAAGTATGAGTATAAACTTGACCAACAAGTTGGCTACACGCTGATTACCAAAGACAGCACATTTAAAGATTTGGGTGTGGGCACACACACCATCAGATGGCAGTTGACCGACGAGACGGGCAACATCAAGTCAAATGCATGTCAAACGACTATTTATGTCCAAGATGCGACTTATGCTACCTGCGAGGACGAGGTTTTGCCTACTGTCGAGTCTGCTGACAACAATACCGACTGTCTAGTGAAGGTGTCACTGCCGCTGGCTAAGAATGCCACCGACAATTGCTCGCCTGATGACATCACCTACCGTTACAAGGTGGATGACGGTGACTACAAGAGTATTTCTGCTGAAACTGTCTTGTCGTTGGCGGCGGGCGAACATACTATCTATTGGGAATTGAGCGATGGTAACGTTACCAAGGCCGAGGCTTGTAAGACTACTGTTACCGTGGTCGACAAGACGGCTCCTACGTGTTCCGATAAGAAAATGGATGACGTCTTGTCGGACGATGACGCCTGCAATACCAATGTGGTCGTTAAGTTAGACGACATTAAAGCGAAAGACAATTGCGGCAATACGGTGACTTATTCTTACAAGGTCGATGCTGCAACCGAATACAAGGCTGCCTCTGGCAATTTGTCTATACCTTTGGAAGTTGGCAGCCATACTATCTATTGGCAATTGAGCGATGGCGTGAACGTGCGTCCTGAGGCTTGTAAGACAACCGTTAAAGTGCTTGGTAACGTTCTGCCTGAAATCAGTTGTAACGACGATGCGCCTGCTGTTACTTTCAAGACTGACGATTGTGGACCTGTTGACATCTCTTCTATCGAGATTCCTCAGGCTAACGACCCTTGTTACGGAAAGGTTAACGGTGTGCCGAATGTTGACCTCGACAAGCCTATGAATTTGGGCGACCATATTATAGTTTGGACGTTTGAAAACCACGACAAGACCCGGTCGGTTACTTGCAACCAGATTGTGCATGTGGTTACTACTAAAAAGTTGATTACTGATTGTGAAAGCCCGGCTGCTCCGTTGAAGTTGACCGATGGTAACTGTATGGTGGGTTACCCGTTGACCCAGCGTTATGCGAAAAATCCTTGTAACCCTGACGAGATTATTGCCGGTGAGGCTTATGTTTTCGGAAGCAAAGTTGAAGCTTCTGCCTATAACGAACAGAAATTCCCTGCTGGCCCTTGGGAGGTGATTTGGAAATTCAAGAGCAAGTCGAATACGCTTGAAACCTACGAGGACCAGTGTGTCGAAACAATTATAGTTGAAGATGACAACGCGGCTTCTTTACCTTGTAAAGATGGCGTGAAAGTGGAGAAAACCATCGATGCGTGTGTGGTCGATGCGTCAGAACTCGACTTTAAGAACGAGGGGGTTAAGGCCGAACAGATTTGTGTCGACGGTGAATACGTCACTCCGTCTATCTGGGTGACCGATTCGAACGGTGTCAGCTCAACTCCTGTCGATGATCCTGCCAAACTGGGTAAGTTCAAACCTGGTAAATATGAGGTTACATGGGAATATATTTTCCATCCGAGTGGCATGGCTAACGAGTTGAAAGCATATTGTCACCAACCGGTTGAGATTTATACTACCAAAGAAATAGTTATTGATTGCGATGCCGCTGCCTTCAACAATATCAATAAAGATGCGAATGAAAATTGTGAGGTACCTGCCGATGAGGTGACCTTCAATGCTCCTGATGCTACCAATCCTTGCGATGATGGTGTTTCTATTGCGCCTCAGGCTTATATTGGAGAGGAAAAGATTGCCGACAATAATTTTAAAAAGGCCTTTCCTTTGGGTACGACTACTGTGACTTGGAAGTATGTTGATATTACGGGAACTTTGACCAATTCTGTCGCTACTTGCCAACAACAGGTTGTCGTTACCGATAACACCAAGCCTTCGGTTACTTGTGAGGACGACATCACTTATTACCTAGGCAAGGATGCCAATGGGGTTCAAAACGAATGTGCCGCTTCGCCTGCCAACATCAATTTGAAGCGTCCTTCTGTTACTGACAACTGTACTTCTTCGTCCGATGAGTTCGCTTACTGGTTGAAACGTGAACTCAATGGTGCGCTTGTCGACAGTTTGGCTCCATACCAACCGGGTGTAACTGTTGTTACTTGGACGGTTAAAGACAAGGCTGGCAATGCGTCTACCTGCTCGATGAATGTAACTGTTCTCGATACGGTTAGCCCTAAGCCTGATTGTCCTGCCGACCTGACTGATATAAAAGCGAAGGTGAACACTTGTGAGGCTGAAATTCCGGCTATTTCTCCTGAGGCATACAAGTTTAAGGATGTGTGCGATACCGAAGACGTGATTCCTGTTGGTTCCCGCGACGACGGCAAGTTGATTTCTGATCCTTATCCTGTGGGTAAGACTGTTATCACTTGGGTGTATACCGACTCTGTAAATTTGCTGTTGCCTGAAGGTGAGCGCAGCGTGTTTGTCTGCAAACAGGAAATCTCTGTTGCCGACACTACCAAACCGGTGGTTGACTGCTCGAACACTTCAACTCCTATCAATGTGGAGACTGAACTGGGCGAATGTCAGGTCCCTGCTGAAAAGGTGATCGATAATATAACCCTTCCTACTGCGACTGACCAGTGTCAGGACGAGGATCCTGTTATGACTACCAACCGTTGGTATCTGGGTCGTGAGGGCGATTCTATACCAACTCGCCAGTTGAATGCCGGTGCCGACATCAAATGGAACGATGATGTGCCGTTTAAGGCGGGTTATTATGAAATTCATTTCATCTTTACCGATAATTACGGCAATTCTGACAGCTGTTCACAGAAAGTGTTTGTGAAGGATATCAATCCTCCTTATTTGAACGATTGTAAAGAGGTGTTCGATGTTGTCTTGAATCCTGCTGATGGTGAGTGTGATGTTAATATCGTCCCTGCCGAGCTGAATACTTATAAAGGTAAGGAGGTTTGTACGGGCGAACCTATAATTGGTGTGCCTTCGTTGCTCGCAAAGAGTGGAGACGAGTTCTCTGTATCGGCCGACCCAATACCAGCGACCCTGACCTCTGGCGACAGCCTCTATATCCGTTGGACTTATACTTCACAAATGGGTATTTCGGCCTATTGCGACCAAAAGATCAAGGCGGTTGACAACCAAAAGCCGGTTATCGATTGCGATGTGTTGACTCCTGACCTTGAATTTACAGCCGATGCCGATAAGTGCTTTATTTTGGCGGCTAATGCCAATATCACTTATCCGACTGTAGAGGATAATTGTGGTACCATTACCGGCCGTCCTGTCCGTATCGATACGTTGACGAATCTGCCGAATGGTTTGACGATGGACGAGCCATTCCCTACTGGCAAATCGGTTATCCGTTGGTACTTTGAAGATACCAACATACTGAATACCGACTCTTGCGACCAACTGGTATTCGTGAAGGGTAGTGTTAAACCTGAAATCGATTGCGACACTATAGAAAGTGTTGTGATTCGCGATACAATCTCTACTTGCGACATTTCTGAGCAACAAGTTTCAATCAACATACCTGTCGCGATTGACAACTGCGCGCCTGATGGTATGAAGCTTGTCAATGGTGTTCCTGCCCGTAGCGATGGTAAGGGCTTCGATGAACTTTATCCGCTTGGATATACTACCATTACTTGGAGTTTCACCGACTTTACGGGCGCAGCTGTCGCTACTTGTAACCAGCAGGTTAATATAGTGACAGAGCAGCGTCTCATTACCAATTGTGCCGACACAACTGCGGTTTACTCTTTGGACAAGGACGAATGCTTAAAAAATGTTCATCTTGACCAGCGTACGGCTAAACATCCTTGTCCGGATGCTGTTGCTGATGAGGATAAGGAATTCAACGGTGTTCCGTATCTTAACGGAGCGTCTACTCCTCTCGCTTCCCTCGACATCCAGCTGCCTGCCGGCTTGCATTACGTGACATGGGTATTTACGGACAAGACCAACACATTGGTTGCCCCTATCGATACCTGTATCGATTCTATCAGAGTCGGTAACGATAATGTACCTCCAGTACCTTGTGTGAACGACAAGATTGACACTACGCTTCAGGACCTCTGTGAGTTTCCTGCTGCCAAAGTCGATTTGAAGAATACGGGTGTTATTGCCGACCAGCTTTGTGGCGATCCGGGCGAGAAGGTAATCCCTGAAATCTGGCTCTCTTCGAACCCTGATGGTATTGTTCACGATCCGGCTGACCTTCCTGCTATTAAGACAGGTCGCGATACCGTTATTTGGAAGTACGATTTCAATCCTGGTCATCTGGGTATTTTCACCGTATGGTGTAAACAGCCTATTGATATAAAGACGACCAAGGGCATTGATCTGGTCTGCCCAGATTCGGCCGATAATGTTATATCTGTCATTGCGCCGGCTCACGCTTGTGAGGTGCCTGCCGATACCATTACGTTGAATCCTCCTTTGGGTAAAAATCCATGTATCGACACTGTCCTCATTGCTGGTGTGCCTGACCGTGATACCACTTTGGCTTGGCCAATTGGTCTGACGACCATTACTTGGACTTACACCGATACTACAGAGACCCTTGTCAACAATGTGGCTACTTGTAAGCAGTATGTTGAGGTGAAGGATACGGTTAATCCTGATGTCGACTGTGAAACTCTCTATAAGGGTGTTAACCAAATTCTTGCCAATTGCAAGACAACTGCCGATGCGCTTGGCTTGAAGGCGGTTGACGTTACACAGTGTGGTTTCGTTATGACTCCGGTTCCTACACGTTTCAGCGGTAAGGACTTCAATGATGTATATGTAGCTGGTAACGATACTGTATACTGGACGTATACTTATCCGCATAATGGTCTGACTACAGTTTGTGCACAGCCTGTTATCTTGCGTGATACGACTCCAGTATTCGACTGTTCTACTTTGGAAACTATTACACTTACTGCCGATGAAGAGCAGTGTGTGATTAAAAAGTCGCTGGCCGATGTGCTGAATGCGCTTTCTCCATATCCAACTGCCACTGACCCTTGCGATGCTGAAAATCCAATTCCAGGCGTCTACAGACTTGCTGACGCCGATACATTGCCAACCCAGTTGACTGCAGGAGACACTATTCACGTGGTTTGGTCTTTTGCCGATACAATGAGGTTCGCCGATAGTGTGGTATGTGACCAGTTGGTTATCATTAAGGGTAAGGCAACTCCTGTTATTAACTGTGAGGAGGCTGCTCCGGCTGTTAAGGATACTATTAGTGATTGTGGTCCTGACCATGAGTTGAAATTGCCGATTGTGAAGGCTTACGACCCTTGTTTCAACGACTCTATTCCTGGCTCGTTTGTCCGTAGCGATAACGAGACTGAACTTAATGCTCCGTTCCTGTTGGGACAAACTACTGTGACTTGGACGTTCTGGAATGTCGATTCTACGGCTTCGAAAGTTTGTGAACAGAATGTACATATTTATACTACAAGGGAAATCGAGAAACCTTGCGACACTGCCTATATGCCGGTTGTCGAGGTTCCTGCTCCGGAAGACGCTTGTACTGTTCCGGCTGACGAAGTCAAGCTTGAACCAGCATTTGCTATCAGCCCTTGTACCCGCGATACTATTTGGGGCGTGCCTACTCGTTTCGATGGAGAGGAACTGACTGCTCCTTATAAGATTGGTAAGACGATTATTGTATGGACGTTCAACGATGTTACCGATAATTTGGTTATCCAGTCCGACACTTGCCACCAGATCGTTCGTGTCGGTTCGGTCGAAGTGGAACCAGTCAAGTGTGACAGCTTCCCTGCTATTGAGAAAATTTTGGCTGAGGGTAACTGTACAATCGATGCTGCCGAATTGGGAATCAAGGCGCCTACTATCATCGACCGTTGTCCGAATGGTGCAGCCGATGCTGACCCTGAATATGTGTTGCCTATAATTACACGTTTCTCACAACCTGGGTGGAGCTCATCTGATGTGGCTGAGGTTGCTGAGTTCGGAGTGGGTTACGATACCTTGTGGTGGTCTTATCCTCGCTTCTCAACCGTCTGTGCACAGCCTATCCATATTATGGACAGTGTCGCACCTAAGTTCGATTGCTCAACTCTTGAACCTATATTGGCTGAGGCTCCTGATGGTGAATGTGAGTTGAATGTGGCCGATATTATTGTTGAACCATATCCTGTCGCTAATGAGGCATGTACCGATTCTGCTATTGTTGGTGTTCCTACGTTGGCCGATGGTGGTGCACTCCCAGAAACCCTTAAAGTGGGCGATTCTATAGTAGTGGTATGGACGTTCTCTGCTCCTGGCCTTTCTACGAAGGACAAGATTTGCGAACAGCCTGTCCGTGTTATCGGTACTGCCGCTCCTGTCTTTAATTGTTCTTCTCTGTCTATGCTGGAATTTGAGAGCGACGAATGTTCGCTTGACTTGGATGAACAGCAGATACCTACGCCAGTGGCTACCGATAGCTGTACGGGTAAGGAGGTTGAAGGTGTTGGTGTTCGTGCCGATGGTAAAGAGCTTTACGGATCTTATCCGCTTGGCCAAACCGTTATCACATGGACATTCTCCAGTCCTGACAGCAAGACCAGCAAGTCTTGTGAACAGATTGTAGAGGTGAAGACAACGAGGTTGATAGATGCTAAATGCGGTCAGGAGAATTATCCTGCTTTGAGTTATGAGGCCGGTGATGGCAATTGCTCTGTACCTTCTGATGTTGTTGACAAAGATTTGACAAAACATGCAGCGTTTAATCCTTGTAACACCAACATCCAGATTGATGGAGTGCCTTCTCGCAGCGATAACAAAGCTATGGATGCTCCTTATGAGATTGGTGTTACTACGATTACCTGGACGTTCACCGACACGACTAATACTTTGGTTAATCCGGTTTCTGTCTGTGAACAGACTGTGACTGTTGTTGACGTCAATACTCCGCCTGTTGATTGTCCTACCGCATTCCCTGCGTTGAATATAGCTCTCGATGAGAATAATTGTGATCTTGATTTCTCGAGGATTCCTGTAAATATTGATCCGTTGCCTGCTCATCCTTGTACGGGCGAAGATATGCTTATCGACACTTCTCGTAAAAGCGGCTTGGATGTCTTAGCTCCTTATACTGTCGGGGTTGACACCATTGTATGGAAACTTTGGTTCCCTAGCAACAATATACCGGTTTACTGTAACCAGCGTATTGAGGTGAGAGACACTATTGCTCCTTCGTTCGACTGTTCGACTTTGGCCGATACCATTTATGTCGAGTTGACTACTTCTGGTAATTCGGTAACGTTCGATCAGGTGAAGGATAGAGGCTTCTTCATCCCTGAAGTGACCGATTTGTGTACCGATGTCTTCACTGAGGTAACCCGTGACGATAACAAGGCACTGGAAGATGATTATGTGTTCGGTAATACTACGATTACCTTCCGTTTCTACGATACTTATGGTAACGATACTATATGCTCGCAGGTAATAAAGGTTGTTGATATGATTCCGCCAAAACTCATTTGTCCTACGCTCGAGAACCATATCGCTTGTATCTCCGATACAACTCCGGCTATTACTTCGTATAAGGACTTTGTGGCTGCTGGTGGTTCAATCGAACCTGAGAGCAAGGCGAAATTGTTGACTTTCCGTCATGAAGATGTGGTTGAGGGTGACAATTGCAATGCCGTTGTTACACGTAACTACTATATGACTTCAATTACCGAGGTCGATGTTCATTGTGAGACTCCACAGCACTTCTATCTCAAGGATTCTGTAGCTCCTACTTACGTGGGTATACCTGCTAAGGGCGATTCTAAGAAGACGACTTGCGACCAACTTGATATCGATTATCCTGTTGTAACCGCTGTCGACAACTGCGATCCTGAACCTAAGTTAGAGATGTTTACACGCTCAACTCAGGGTGACGACCCATCTAAATGTGACTATTATAATTACGATGTCATTTACACATGGGTTGCTACAGACCGTTGTGGCAATGTGGCCGATTCGGTACACTATATCGTACACGTTCTCGATACCGTGGCTCCAAGAATCAACTTGCCGGAAGATTGGGGAGATCCTGCTCACCCTATTTACTTGAAGAAATGTAAATTCGGTATTCCTGATCTGACTCAGTTCATTCCTGCTGATTCGGTTACTCAGAATTGTGGTTCGAATGAATATCTGACTTACACCCAGACTCCTGCGGCTGGTACTGAAATTACACAGACGACCGTTGTTACATTGTCTATTAGTGATGTTTGTGGCAACAAGTCCGATCTTGATAAGGTTGTTGAGGTTCAAGACCGTAAGGAAATTGTTTCTATAACTACAGCCAAAGACCCTGTTGTCTGTGGTGGTGATGAAACACTTGATTCTGTTCGTGCAAGTACCAACGATTTGACGCATACTAGAATACGTAGCGCATATGGCTTTACTTGGGTAATTGACTTGGGCAAGTGGGAACCTGTTCCTACTACCTTGTTCTGGGATTACTACCGTAACACTTTCGATGAGGAGCATCTGATTTATAGTAATAATCCGGAAACCTATGCTTCTCGTTTCGAAGCGGTTAATGCTTCTTTGAAAGCTTCTCCTGAAGAAAAGGCTGCTGCCGATGCTGCTTATGCGAAGTACCTTATGTTGCTCCGTCAGCACCAGTCCGATGTCTACTACTTCGTGGCAATGGATACCGTTTCTGGTTGTAGCGATACGGCTTCGGTTTACGTAAAGGTTGACGAACGGCCACGTTTACAGTTGGCTAGCGGTTCATGGCCTATTTGCGAGTTCGATTCTCTTGAACTGAAGGGCGAGTTCGGAAACTATTTCCCTGTTTGTGTAAACGATATGGGTGGGGCCATCACTAATCAGGGCTGGTTGATAAACGATTCTGTTTATCACCCTCAAGATCCTGTAATGTATGAAGATGGTATTAAGCATACTGCTCTGTATTATGCAACCAACCATTGTGGTACTACCACTACCTTCAACTCACTTTACACGTCTTGCAGTGGTGACCTTGAAACCTATAAGGACAGTCTGGCTGTCGCTGGTTCTAAAGAGAACATGAAACTCTTCAGACAAGATCGTCTCGTATTGCGCGACAGTGTCGATATCAATGTTTATACACATTTCGATCCGACTCAGGTGATGCTTACAACTATGCCTCAGGCCAAACCTCGTGTTTGGAAGGGAGAAGAAGCTGAATTGATTCTCACCCTGCCTTATCAACCTTCTTACTTGTCGTGGAGACGTGTCGAGGGTGAATACGATGCACGTACAGGTGCTGAATACGATAAGAATGGGGTGGTTGTCGCTGGTGGAAGTGGCGAGGACAACGATGTTGATCTCTTCAATGAACTCTGGAATTCGCGCGATACAACTATTGCCGATTCTGTTTATTTGGCCAAACGTGGTTATCTGACTTACCGCTATAAGGTGGCTCCTTCCGACACTTCGCTTTACTATGCTGTGGTAAGCAATGGTGTATGTCCAGCGGTAACGTCTAATTTGGTGAATGTTGATGTGCTCAACGAAATCCCAACCGCTATAACCCCTTACACGAAAGATGGTATGAACGACGACTTTATGCGCGGACACCATGTCATCATCTTTAACCGCTATGGACAGATGATTCATGAGGGTAACGATGGATGGGATGGTACTTATCGAGGTGTTTTGGCTGATCCTGGTGTCTACTATTACAGTTGCGATATGAAGAATGGAACTAACTATAAGGGTTCTATAGAAGTCGTTAAGATTGAGTAAACAAAAGTCACCGAAATAAAACTACTTTTTGATTTAAAGGAAGCAATTCTTCTTCTGGGAGAATTGCTTCTTCTTTTTATTAATTATCAACAATTTCAATTTGTTTTCTCGATTTGTGTACATTATAATGAAATTTAATTAAATTTGTGTGTATACATATAGACTCAAATATGCTGAACCTACAATCACTTTGGGGATATATATATTAGGTGTGTTATAACTTGTTGATACACACAAGGGTTATTGTTGAATGTTAATTAGTATATTATGTTAACTATAGGCGTATTAAAGCGTTTTTACGCTTTATTTATTTTCATATTCATTGCAGTTTTCCGGCTTTCGGCTGCCTTGTCTTTGAGTTCTGACGTGAAAATAGCATGTCCAGGCTCGGCTATAGTGCTTGATGCTGGTACTACCACAGATATAACGGGGCATTATTTGGCTTACCAATGGTCAACCGATAAAAATACCTGGAATAATTGTCAAAGTTACACTGTCGCACGTCGCATTGCCACCGATATGACTGACAATACCTCGGTGAATGGTGTATGGTATAGGGTAGTGGATATGACCGATGAAAGCCACCCGGCATCTCCTGAAATTTTTGTTGAAAGGGACAGGTCTGACGCTTGTGCCAAAACTTGCCATATTACTTCTACGGGTGATTATTTCTCGGGTACTGACTTCGATCCTGAACGTGGGGTGAACACTCCTACTCCTCAGATTCCTAGCCAGATTGTTGATTTTTTTGATGAAAACGATATCACATTTACCCATAACGACAAGTCGCCGTATACCGTTACTACCGATTTGTCTGATTTTTATAACGGACAGGAACCTTCGTTAGACGGTGGAAAACATAATAACTACTATTATGTTTATAATACGAATATACAGAGTAGTACTCCTTTCTATTACCGTTTCCTCTGTTCTACTTATGCGGGTAAGAACTACCGCTACACCATGCGGTTCTATGTTATGAAATTGTCTGATAATTGTGGCGGTCAGGCTTCTATTAAGCTCGAAACTGGACATGGTAACCAGACTACTGACCGTGGACAGATTTTCGTTATTGACGATGCTACGGGCGATACTATCCGCAGACCTAAAATTGATGTTACTTTTGGTCAGACAAACCTTGGTTTGGGCGATGTTCCCGTGGGTAAGTTGCTGCGTGTTGAAGTTAATTATTACGGTTACTTCCCAGACGACAAATACGACCCGAATACAAAAAAATACAATGGTTTGGAGTATTTTACTTTAGACCCTTATTTCCAGCAGTTCGACAGATGCTTCAAGGTGGCTATCGACTATATTTCGGCTGAAATTGAGTCGGTTTGTATGGATAAAGGTTCCACTTGTATTGGTGAAACTACAACTATCAATGCGGCTGGTTTCCCTCAAAACGCCATCTTCCACTGGCAGGAACGTGATGCCAACAATAACTGGAAGACCGTTGTTGTGGGGGGAATACCACAAAGAGGACCAGCTTTTACTCGCCTGTCGATTCCTGTAAATACTATCGGTAAAAAGTATTACAGGGTTATTGATGAAAATACGGCAAACCAGAAATTTAATACGTTTACAAAACAGAACGAACAGGTTAGTATTGAATTCACAATTACGGGTAAGGATTGTAATCCTACACCTATCGATACTATCTTGGGCGATACGGTTATTTGTGCTCCGACAAGAGGTGGCGGTGTGGAAATGACCGTCGTTCCTGTCGATGTCAATGAGAACGTAAAGTATGTATGGACGCTTTATGACCCTCAGAAAAACAAGATTGCCGATAAATCGGTGGTCTATCAGGAAGCCTCTGATACGAGGGGTACGCATGTCTTTATCCGTATGCCTGAAAATTCAATGGAGGGCACCTACGAACTGACGGTTACGATGACGAAGGACTATGGCGATGGGGTGCCTAAACCGGTTGGGGACACTAAAACCAAACGTATACATGTCTATAGAACTCCTAAAGCCCATTTTACTGTGGACGGTTTCTCTGGTACGGGTCGAGATTCTATTTGCCCTTCCGATAATTACCGGCAAATCTATGCCTACGACAATACGCAGGTTAACAACAAATATAAATACATCTACACTTGGAGAAATGCCAATGGCGTAACTTCCGATGGTAAGACGGCGCTTATTTCATGGTCGAATTCGGTTCACGATTCGCTTTGTCTTGGTATAAAAAACAAACACCAAATCTGGGAAACCGTAGAAATTGCAGGTGTAGGCTGTAAGGCTACTTGGGATACAATTCTGAGTGTTAAGAAACCAGATGGTCCGGTTATCGACTGTAGTTCGTTGGGCAGTCAAACGCAGGAGTTTGAACTGGGGCCAACTCAGAAGACTACTACTATCACTTTGGGCGTTCCTAAGGTTGGTGGTACGTGTGACCCTTATCCTAGGGTATATATTGTGGGCGCTGGTCACGATGCCAAAGGCAACGATTTGACGTTCCATGTGATAGCACGTCTCGATAGCTTACAGAAGGGACTTGTGCCTGCTATGAAACGGACTGTGCCTGCTACTGCAGGCCCGAAGGATGATAATGGCTTAATGGTTTCTTACTATGTGGTTGATGGCTGTAACAAAATGTCGTCGACTTGCATAGTGAAGTACATTGTTCGCGATGTGACTGGGCCAGATGTTGACTGTAAAGACGTTCAACTGAAACCTCTTGAAACACGACTTTCTTACTTTAACGTTAACAGCAACGATGGTGCTGATACTTGCGAGGCGTACCCTGGCAAGGGTGTACGTCCCGACTTACTGCCTGTTTTGAAGGCTCCAACCTTGCTTGATCAAAACGGGGTTGATGGCTATATAACCGGTGAGTTTGTTGGACGACTCGATTTGCAGAATACGGCTCCTGAGGAGAGTGAGGCTTTGTTCTCGAATAGTACGATTGGGTTGAATGACCCTATCCCTGCAGGCTATTCTTACATCTTATGGAGGTTTAGCGATGATGTGGGTAATGCCTCTTACTGTATGCAGCAAATTACTGTCATCGATGATACGAAACCTTATGTTGAATGTCCTGATTCTGAAATAAAGGAAATTTCCGTTCAGCGTAATACCGATGAATGCGGCCTTTCTCTCGACAGCTTGATTGCTGCGATGGATCCTGCCGACTTCCCTATGGCTTACGAGATATGTCCGACCCTGCTCAAGATTAGCTCTGTCCGCTATTTCTACCGTAATATTGGGAAAGCGAATGCGGGTTCTTACAACTATACAGGAGCGTGGACTGAAATAACCGATAAGGAAAGCCTTATTTTCGCTTTGGGAAATGTGTATCAAGTGGCTTGGCGTTTCTACAAGCAGGGCTCAGGACCTACGGTTGACCACTCGGTTTATGCCGAATGTATCCGTTCTTTCTCTATTGTCGACAAGGTACCTCCTGTTGTTGATTGTAGTGTGCTGAGCGACACGGCTGTTACTGTTAACCTTAATACTCAGGGCAGCGACCTCGATTATGCGTCGGCTTCCGATACTCCGATGCGTAACTATATCACTTACACGTTGAAAGGCTTCTTTAAAAAGATTCCGACAGCTGTCGACGCTTGCAGTGGTCCTGTTAATCCGGTTATCTCTGTTATTACGCCTGATGGTAATACTAGCACTATAGGAAAGAAGACCGATGGTGTGGCTAAGTTGCTTCAAGAGTTGCAACGGTTCCATTTCCCTGTTGGTATGTCTACCGTTCTGTATGTCTACACCGATAATGCGGGGAACGAATCGTTCTGTCAGCAGAACATTGTTGTGTATGAGCGTATCGCAATGAATTGTGAGAACGAACTGACCCTGAAGGCTGATGAAAACTGTGTCGGACACCTTGATGTTACTGCGGCTACGGTTGAAACGGCTATGGTTTCTTATGTCCGCCAGTACAAGTACAAAATGTACAACTCTTTCACTGGAATGACTTATGAACCTGTCACTCAGGATAAGAGCGAGACCAATATGTTTGGTATCATCACCAAGTTTGGCTTCGACGACTGTCAAACGCTTCAGGACTCTATGAAGGGTGGGTTGTCGAACCGTATGGTTCCCGTTTTCCCTTATCAGGTGAAGAAGGTGACTTTTGTTGACGACAAGGGCGACGAAACAGACAGCTCTTCTACTGTTGTTATTAAAAATACTTCGGCGCTTGAAGAGTTCGCATGGAAACTTGTTCAACACCAGTTCTATAATGGTGTTGGTCCTGCAGGTCCTGGCTTTGGCCCTGGAGGACCAGGCATGGGGCCAGGCATGGGCCCGGGAATGGGTCCGGGTGTAGGCCCTGGCGGTCCGGGTGTTGGACCAGGGGCAAAACCTTCTTCTGTGATAGACCAGGTCTACAAGACGATATCTTTGCAGACTAGGACTTTCGAGAAGGAGTTTACTGCTGATTTCAAAACTTTTGCAAAAGGCCGTCATAAACTGGTTTGGTATTACGATAACGGACAAGGCGACAAAGACAGTTGTGTGGTTATTGTGTCTGTTGTCGATTCTACGGCTCCTACTGTCGAGTGCGGCAAGTGGGGAGAAGACATTGTTACGAAGTCTGATCCTAAGACTTGTCAGGCTATTGTTTCTTTGACGCAACCAACTGCCAAACAGTTGAATGCTTTCGATAACTGTACCGATGCCGATAAACTGCTTATTTCGTTCAGTCGTGTTTGGAATGGAGAAAAGGTTAATTCTTTAGATGCTCCTTACGAACAAGGTACCACTACCGTTACTTGGATTATTGCTGATGAGGCTGGTAACGAGGCCTATTGTGTTCAAAATATCACAGTTAACGACTCTACTGGTCCGGATATCGACTGTGACAAGATCTTGGTCAACCCTATCACGGTTGATGCTGACGAAAACTGCTTGGCTAAGAAGGACGTCCTGGTAAAGGCTGGATTGAAAATTCCGGTGGTGGACCCTAGTGCCGATTTGTGTTCGCCTTCTGGTGAACCTATTCGGGGCGTTGGTCACCGTGAAGACCTTAATGGTGTGGTGAGCCCGCTCGATGTTATGAACGACCCTTATTCGCTTGGTCAGACTTTCGTGATTTGGACGTTTAGCGACACCTCGAACAACCAGACTGTTTGCCGTCAGCTGATTATTGTGAACGACAAGACGGCTCCTGATGTCGATTGCTCGGTGTTTGAGGATAATCCGATTGATTACAAACTGGCGTCTGACCAGTGCTCGGCTTCTTTATCGGAAATTAAGCCTTTGTTGGGCAGGCACTTTGCTAAAGATAATTGCGATAAAGACTCGGTTGAGGGTAAGCCTTATATGTTGTTGAAGAACGGCACTTCGCGTGTCAGTCTACCTTCTGTCTTCGTGAAAGATACTACCTATACCATTGTGTGGGTCTTCACCGACGAGGCTGGCAACGAGGCTACTTGTAACCAGTTGCTCTCTATTGTCGATACAACAACTCCTGATAACAGCATTTGCCCTGACCCTGTGAAGGTGCTCGATGCTGACGTTAAATGTACCTTTACGTACGACGAGCTCGATATTCCGAATCTCTCGATAAACGACCTTTGCGATGGAGTGCTTGTTGGAAAACTGACGGGTGAGATTCAACAGCCTAATGGCAAAACCGTTTACCCTTCTTCTATGGAAGAGTTCCAAGAGTTGGAGTATTATGCGGGTACCGTCAACAAGTTCAAATGGACGTTTACCGACCATGCGGGTTTGACAAGCACTTGCGATATGACTCTGACTATTAACGATAGCATTCCTCCGGTTATCAACAACTGCGAAACGGGTAACAATGTGAGCTTCGAGATGTCGAATGGGGTCTGCTATGCGAAGTGGGAGGACATTTCAAAACTTATTGTTATTCCGAATGCGTTCGACGAGTGTCAGGAACTGATTGATGGTACGGGTTCTCAACCAATTGAACCTTTGGAAATACGACGCTATTTCAACGGCGAACTTGTTGCGGTTAGTAAAGATGGCGATAAGGCTTGGTGTGCCGATCCGTTCCCTCGCGGCTATACCCGCTTTGTGTGGGTGTTCAGCGACCGCTCGGGTAACATCGACTCTTGTGCGAAAACGATAAGGATTATTGCCCGTAACGACCCTAGCTTTATTTGTGACTCTATTCAGCCTAACCCTATGCGTCCGAAGGCGCTTGAGGGCGAGTGCTATGTTGAGTTCAAAGACCTTGAGTTCGGTACTTATTATGGATTCGATGCCTGTACGAACGATTCTATTTTGGCAAGGTTGTTGATGGCTCCTGTTCCTGAAGCTCTACCTGTGCCAAACGATTTGAAGTTCAATGTTGGCGATACCATAAGTGTTTACTGGGTGGTAGTCGACGAGGATAATAACTTCGCTTATTGCCCGCAGGTGGTTATCCCTAGTCATAGCAATAAGATTAACTTTGATTGTAGCACGCTCGATTCTATCAAGTCGGTAGCGCTTGAAGGCGAGTGCTATATCCCGGCCGAAAACTTGAATTTGCCGCATCCGTTCGCTATTGACAGTTGTGCGTTGGTCAATGGCGCTAACGATACAATCTATGGTGTACCAACGCGTAGCGACAGCTTGAAGTTGATGGATAATTATCCAACTGGTACGACCTATATTACTTGGACTTTTGTCAGTCCGTTCAATATAGACGACACCGTTGTCTGCCG
This sequence comes from Bacteroidales bacterium UBA4345, assembly GCA_002396385.1. Lineage (GTDB taxonomy): Bacteria > Bacteroidota > Bacteroidia > Bacteroidales > Paludibacteraceae > Physcocola. The sequence continues at coordinate 11,597 of DGTD01000005.1, read as the reverse complement.
TCAGGTTGTGACGATTGCCGGTAACAAGCATTTCGACTTGGACTGTGATGCTATCCTGCCTCAGATTAACGATACGGTTGCCGATTGCGGACCTGATCCGAATATCGTTTTGAATGTACCGCAGATTCCTGACCCTTGTATTAGCGATACGCTTATTACCGGTGTTCCGGTTTCACGTAGCGACGGGCAGGCTATCGATGCTGCGTTCCCTCTCGGAATCACTGTGGTTACTTGGACGTTTACCGAGGCTACTGGAAATATTACCGATACCTGTCTGCAGCGTGTTATGGTGCTTACCGAAAAAGATCTTCAAAAGCCGTGTGACACAGCTGCTATGGATACGATTGCTGTACCTGCTCCTGAAGACGCATGTACAGTGCCTGCCTCCGAGGTGCCGCTGGTTACTCCTTATGCGCTTCACCCTTGTACTGCCGATACGGTTTGGGCTGTGCTCAGCCGTCCGGGTATTTCCGATTTGAATGCTCCTTTTAACATTGGTTTGAACCGTTTGGTTTGGACGTTCACTGACACCACTAACACGCTGGTTACTCCAACTGGCATTTGCGAACAGTTTGTCAAGGTGGGTGATGTGGAGGTGGAACCTGTCGATTGCAAGAATATGCCTGATGTCAGCAAAGTTCTTGAAGTGGGTAATTGTACCATCGATTTTGATGCTTTCGATATCAATGTTCCAAAAGTTATTGATCGTTGTCCGAACGGAGATCCGAATGGCGAGCCTGTTGAAATCAAGCCGCTTATTACACGTACTTCTAAGAAAGGATGGTCTACTACCGATGTCAGCCAGATTGGTTCGTTTGGCGTTGGACGCGATACCATTATTTGGACGTATACCATTGCTGGTAATGAATACGTTTGTGAACAACACGTCTCTATAAAGGATTCTGTTGAACCAGATTTCGATTGTTCTAAACTTGGTCTGGTGCTTGCTGAAGCTGCAGATGGTGAGTGTGAAGTTCCGCTCGATGCTGTCTTGAAACTGCTGCAACCTTATCCGAAAGCGGTTGAGACTTGTACCGGTGACTCTATTGAGGGTGTGCCTTCTCTCGAAGACGGCTCTGCGTTACCTGAATCATTTAAGGTGGGCGATACTGTCATTGTCAAGTGGACGTTTATAGACACTGTAGTGAATGCGAAAGCTAAAGTCTGCCGTCAGCCTGTTACCGTTATCAGTAATGCTGAACCTATTTTCGACTGTAGCTCGCTCGATACTTTGTTGTTCGTTGCCCATGGCGCATGCTCTATCAATTTGGGCAAAGACACAATCCCTGTCCCTGTGGCTATTGACTCTTGCACCGGCAAGGAGGTCCCTGGTGTTGCTAGCCGTGCCGATGGCGGCTCGGTATACGGTACTTATTATACTGGATTTGTGACGCTCACATGGACTTTCGATTCGCCATACAGTACCAAAGACAAGGTTTGTAACCAAGTTATACATGTTGTAACAGACCTTGAAATTGACGGCAAGTGCGGTGAGGAAAATTATCCGACTATCCAGGTTGGTGTTGAAGATGGTGTTTGTGAAGTGCCTTCTACCGATATCATCGCAAAGATTACCGAACACACCGCTGTTAATCCATGTCACAATACTTGGATTATAAAGGGTGTGCCTTCTCGTAGCGATGGTAAGGAACTTGATGAGAACTATCCTATAGGTAAGACTATTATCACATGGACTTTCACCGATACGACGAAGACTTTGTTGAACCCTGTCTCTACTTGTGAACAGATTGTGGAAGTGGGCGACAATAACGAACCGCCTGTCGATTGTGAGAAGTCGTTCCCTGCGGTTAAACACTTCTTAGATGCGGAAAACTGTTTTATCGATTTGGCCGATATTCCGGTTTATCTCGATTCTATGCCTGTTAATAAGTGTAATGGCGATATTGCTGTTCTTGACACTACGCGTGAAAGTGGTAAGGCTATGAATGCGCCATTCGAGGTGGGGACTGATGTTATTATCTGGAAGTTTACCTTCCCTTCTAATAACCAGACCGTGGTTTGCCGACAAAATATTGAGGTGATAGACTCTATTGCTCCTGACTTCAATTGTAACGAACTCGTCAATGTCATTAATGTGGCCTTTAAAGTGGCTGACGTCGACTATGTGACTTATGAAGAAGTGGTTGATGCCGGTTTCTACATCCCTGTTGTTACTGACCCTTGCTGTGAGGTTAAAACAACCGTTACACGTAGCGATAACAAGGATGTGAAAGACAATTACCCTTATGGTGAAACAGTGGTTACTTTCGAATTTGAGGATGACCATGGTAATACAAAGGTTTGTACACAGATTGTCAAGGTTTCAGATATGGTACCTCCGAAGGAAACTTGTCCGAAAGTGGGTGGATCGTATACTTGTTTGACCGATGTGCCTGCTGAACTTACGTACAAAGAGTTCATTGCTGCAGGAGGAACAATTGACGATCCAACTCGCGCCGACTTGTCTACCTTCAAGGCCGTGACCGAAGTGGTTGGCGACTCTTGTGAGGCGATGGTTATACGCGACTATCACTTGATGTCTATTCGCCAGGACTTGGTAACTTGTTCGAACGGTCCTGATACATTCTATGTGAAAGACGATGTGGCTCCGACCTATGTGGGTATTAACCCGCTTGGTGAGGCTGTCCGTGTGGCTTGTTCCGATATCAACTACGAAGTGCCTGATGTGTCGGCTGAAGATAACTGCGACCCTAACCCTGTCGTAACGCAGTCTTTCAAGTCTACTCAAGGTTCTGATCCTAGTCAGTGCGATTATTACACTTACGACTTGATTTATTCGTGGACTGCTGTGGATCGTTGTGGCAACCAGGCGGAACCTGCAACATTTACTGTGCATGTGGTCGATTCGTTCCCTCCGGTTGTTAACCTTCCTTCCGACTGGAACGATGTGCTCCATCCTATTTATTTGAAGAATTGTAGGTTTGGTGTTCCTGATATCACGGGACTGATTCCTCTTGATTCTATTGTAATGCCTTGTGGTGGTATTGAGTATTTGGAAATTACCCAAGAACCTGCTGCTGGCACCGAGATTACTGAATCTACTTACGTGACACTGACGTTTAAAGATGTTTGTGGCAAGAAAACGGAAGTGACGAAACTTATTGAAGTTCAGAAAAAGGATGATATTATCACCCTCGTTTACAAAGACACTGTTGTCGTTTGTGGTGGCGATGAGACGCTTGCCGATGTCTATGGTAGCCCTAATACGCTTTCTAACTCCAACATCTGTTGGGGATATGGTACTACTTGGGTTATTGACTGGGATGGTAAGTGGGTTGGTGTGACAACAACTGTTCTTTGGGACTACTATCGTGGTGAACTCGATGAGTCTAAACTGATTTACAGTAACAACCCGTCTTCTTATGCTGCACGATTCAAACCTACTACTCCTGGTTTCCAAGCTTCTGAAAAGGAGAAACTGGCCGCACAACAAGCTTATATCGAGTACCTCATGCTATTGCGTCAGACTCAGACCGACAATTATTGGTTCGTGGCTATGGATACCGTCTCTGGCTGTACCGATACGGCTAAAGTGTATATCGATGTACGTGAACGTCCACGTATTAACTTGGCTTCCGGCTTGTGGCAGATGTGTGACGGTGACTCGCTTGACCTTAATGGCGATTTCGGTTCTGCGTTCGATGTCTGCGTCGACGATATGGGTTCACCTATTGTTAAAGAAGGCTGGATGACTACCGATACGTCGGTTTATGTGCCTAATTCGCCTATCGATTACGAAAACGGTGCTCCGCATAAGGCTGTCTACTTTGCTACGAACGAGTGTGGTACAAGTACGTCGCTCAACACCCTCTACACGCTGTGTGGCGACAGCTTGCTGACACATGCAGATAGTCTGAAGGTCTTCGGATCGGAGGAAAACGTCAAGTTGGCTAAAGAGGATAAGTATTATGCTTCCGACAGCGTACAGATTGATGTGTTTACTCATTTTGATCCTGCACAAGTGCTGTTGACTACTAAACCTCAAAACAAGGCGCGTATTTGGAAGGGTGAGTCTGCCGACCTTATTTTAACGCTTCCTTATAAGCCTGCTTACATTTCGTGGAGACGCGTCGAGGGAATGTACGACGGTGCTACAGGTGCTGTCTACAACCGATATGGCGAAATTGTACAGAATGCGAGTGGTGAAACCGACGATGTTGACCTCTTTATGGAGTTGTGGAACAATCGCGACACCACAATCCCTGATTCTGTCTTCTTAAAGGAACACGAACGGCTTAACCAATTCGTTTACACCGTTGAGCCTACCGACTCTTCGAAGTACTATGTGGTGGTGAGCAACGAGGTTTGTCCGGCTGTTGCCTCTAACATGGTTAGCCTTGATGTGCTTAACGAGATTCCGACCGCTATTACACCTTACACCAAGGACGGTATGAACGACGACTTTATGCGCGGTCACCATGTGATTATTTTCAACCGTTATGGACAGATGATTTTCGAAGGCAACGATGGTTGGGATGGTACTTACCGTGGTGTGTTAGTTGACCCTGGTGTTTACTATTACAACTGCGACATTCAGAGTAATGTGTTCAAGGGCTCTATCGAAGTGGTGAAGATTGAATAATTTTTTCCAATTTCTGTATATGAAGCGGCGGGATTTTTTCCTGCCGCTTTTTTATAACGGACAAGCGCCCAAAAATAACCGTTCACGTTATTTTTGGACGCTTGTGACGTTCTTTTTTGACCTATAGGTCTTGTATTATGGCTAAATCTCGTACAATCGAGAATTATATTAAAGAATATGGTGAATCGTTTTACACCAAAAAGTCGTTTATATATGTTGTAAATACAGGAACAGGAACGAAAGACCTAGACGACTCTGCCTCTTTCGATAAAATCCGTCAATTCATTCATACTTTCTATAATCAGTTCTAATCTGTAGTTTTCTATGATTGACATTATTTTGTCCCTCTCTGTCTAATATGGTTGCTTGTTATTCTTTTTCCTACCTTGCAACTTAATTCTCGGAACGCCGATTATTCCCTTTTTCTGAATCTCCTGTTTTACGGATGTTGGATGTGTGTTAGGGTTGTTAATCTGTTGTTTGCAACTTTGTTTAACTATAGGAACTTTCCAATAGTCATTTCCTGCAAAATTTGAGGAAGTTTTCAATTTTAATACTTATCTTTGCTACAATTCAATCTTTGGAGTCACACCAATTCTAGTGAAACATATAGACGGGTGGAAATCTTGAGAAACTTCTGTCTCATAGGAGGCTAGTTTATCAAAAAGAATAACACACATATATAAAGAAAGAGACCAAGGAAGTGGCGCATTCCCCCCCCCCGCATGGTCTCTCTGTCATTTCTGACACAGCAAATTTACAGACTTTTTTTGTAACTAAAATCTAATAATATGAAGAAATACGTAATTTCTATTAGTGCTGCATTATTGGCGCTTAGCACGAGTGCTGTGACGTATATGCGGGTTAAAACTGTTGACGGCAATGTGGTAAAGTACGATGTTGAACAAGTGCTGGAGGTGGATTTTGAGGAGGATCCTTCTGTGATAGATCCTGAAGAGGAACCCTCTTTAGCTGTTTATATGGCTTACAACGAATTTGTTGCCGATGGCGGCTTGCTTCAACTTAGAGGTAAAGGCTTTGAAGGTGAATCTTTAGAGGTTGACTTCCAAATGAAGGATGGTTCTGTAAAGACTGTAAAGGGCAGTGATATTACACTGTTAAATAAAAATCTTATGTCTGTAAAGGTTCCAGAAGGCACTGGTGAAAGTTTTCCTATCGTTATAAGAAATGTTGCTACAGGAGATGAGGCGAAAAGTTCGTTCTTATTCCGTGATACATGAAATCTATTGATTGATTTCGATTCTAATCTTGACTTGGCCTATAGCACAGGCGCTTTTGAAAAAGGGAAAGATGGCTCTTACAATGCAACCGATAGCATTGGATGGAACAACCTTGAAGAAAACTATTCTGTAACGGGCAAAAGGAACCAATTTGGTGTTTTACATGATCCGGAGAATTGGGAAGCTATCTCTTTTTCGCCTGAAGCTGGTGGCGCAGTTTACGATGAGGTCCGCTCTGTTTTTGGCCCGTTCAAAGAACTGGTCAAGGCAAATCCTGCTTCTGCAAAGGATTATGTGGTAAAGTTCGAGGTTAATGTTCCGAAGGATTCCCCTACTAATTGTATGACGCTTTCACTTGGTTTTACAAGTGCTGGTGAGAAGGAAGCATATCAGATTCGTTCATATAACGCGTTCCTTCAGATGAGTGCTATTAATTGGTATAAAGGTGTTGTGGAGGGCTGGAAGTTTGATTCTTCTTCTGAGTTCAACACTGACGGCTGGATGACTGTAACGGTACCTATGAGCGAGTTTATGTGGTGTGTTGCAAATGGTAACTATATTACATCTGCACATAATTTCTCTGAAGGTAATTTTTCTGACGAGGCAGATCAGCAATTTTTTGGTGACCCAGTGAACCATCTGCCTTATGTGGAAAAGTATTCAAGTCGTTTGACCGACGATGACGATTTGTATGATTATTTTGGTGGGTTCTCAATCATATTCACTCCGTATGATGGCCCTAAAAATTCCCAAAAGACAAAATTTGCTATAGACAACATCCGTATTGTTCCGAACGATGGTAATGGTGCTATATATCCTAAATTGAAATATGGAATTCCTTCGCAGCATTACTATCTGGTGCCTCGTGTTAAAGCATATAAGAAATAACCGCATCTCAACGAAAATAAGCCTCTTGCGTAACGGCTAGGCTTGGTAATAGGCAGATTACTTCTTTGTAGTCTGCCTTTTTGTCGTATAGGTCAAAATGCAGGCTGTTTTTTCATTTCTCTATTTGATTATTTTGACGGACATTCTATCTTCGCAAGACAATCCGAAGCGTAACAGGGCTCTGCTGGGGAGCAACTCTGCGAGGAATAGGATTGCGAAGACTAAAAAGCAATGGGAGGTCGCAGCCTCCCTTCTTGCTTTTTAATCTTCCCTATGCCAAGAAAAAAACATTTATGAGCCGCTTGCTGTTCTCTTCCGACATGCCGCTGTGAACATTGAGATTCTTCTTGACCTGTTGTCCTTATGCGTATTATCTTAGCCTGTTCTTTTGACCTATAGGTATGAAATTTCCGGACGGAAATAGCTCTATTCCGGTTTTGTTGTATCGGCATAAAGTTGCTCGTAATTGGCGGCGACGGCTTTTATTTCTTCAACTTTGTCAGCTAAGTCTGAGATTTTGTACAGCCCTTTCCATAGGGTGGTCTTTTGGAAAACCAGCGAAATTTCGCAACAAGCGTGCCCACACCTCGTCTGCTTCAGGTATTTGCAGCCAGGTTCTTTCTTCAATTTGCCGAGAAATCCCTTTACGGCAAACTTGTTCAGTTCCTTTATGCGTTCATATTTCACTGCAAAAGGACTTTTTTGGGGATTGAAGCCCATAAAAGAGTCTGGCAACTTAATGTCGGTCAGCTTATGGCACATAGAGAAAGCTCCGCTTCCAATTGCTGTAAGTGAGTTCGGAAGGTAAACGCGTTCCAAATTAGTGCAACCCTTAAAGGCATTTTCGTTTATGTAAGTCACTCCTTCTGGTATTGTTATTTCGGTTATGTTTTTGTAATCGCCCACATAGCCGTAACATTTTTTGTCATTGGCATATAGTAATAAACCATTGTCAAGGCTTAATTGCTTACAACCAGTGAAAACATTATTTCCCATTTCCATCAGGCTGTTTGGAAGGTTTATTGCAGATAGGGACTTACAACCGGAAAATGCGGAGTCGCCAATGCTGGTGACTGTATTCGGTATTGAAATACTTTTCATGCCTATGCAACCCCAGAATGCATAGTTGCCTATTGAGGTGAGTCTTGCGGGTAGAGTTATTTCTGTCAGACTTCTGCAACTCTCGAAGACGTTTTCGCCAACCGCTGTCAGACTGTCGGGCAACTGAATGTCCGTTAAAGAAGTACAATCGGCAAAAGTCTTGGTCCCTAATGAGGTTATGCCCGATGGCAGTGATAGACTCTTTATGGATGAACAGCCTCTGAACGCATAACTGCCCAACGATTGGAGTTTCGGGGGTAGGGTAAGTCCTGTCAGATTATTGCAATTAAAAAAAGCACATTCACCAATATAGGTAATGGTGTCGGGAATATCAATACTGCTTAATGAACTACAACCATAGAATGTATTCTTTTTTATGCTGGTAACTGACTTTGGAATATTAACGGCGGTGAGGTTTGTGCAGTTGCGAAAAGCGTTGGAGCCGATGCTGACGACCGTTTCTGGAATACTGATTCTCGATAGGTTAGAACAATTTTCGAAAGCTTTCAGTCCTATCTCGGTTACGGTATATGTAATACCTTCAAATTCCACCTTTTCAGGAATGGTAACTTCGTAAGGTTCGCCTTCGCTGTGAATGGTACCTCCTTTTGCTGGAAGAATTACCTGCTTAATGTACTCCGTTTGTTCTGACGCTGGTATTGCTGTTGTGTTTTCGTTCAAGGTGTTGCCAATAACCTTGCACGTCGAGTTTGACGTTGTATAGAACATCTGAAAATCAGAATGGGTCTTAGTCCCTTTTAAACTGGCGTATAACGACTTGAATAAAGTTCTTAACATGGTGTTTTAATGTTGGTGGTACTTAATAGCCAAGTCCAGCACGCGTTTTGCGAAATCCATATCCGGGCAGTGTTCGGTGTCACCATCGACTGCCTGCATCAGCATTTCTGCCCAAAATTCCTCTGGCGATGTTGACGCGTACGTTTTGTGTGCGTCCTTGCTATTATTGCTCATCCACTGCTCCCATTCTTTTGCAATGACTTCCACCTCGCTCTTAAGGTCTATCCCTTTTTTGCAGATGGTATTCCAAACTGCATGACACAGTTCGTGAATAAGCACACTTCCAATGGAAAGGTGACTTGCAGGGTGGAGCTCGTTCCTTTGGGTCTGCTCAATCATTCTCTGTAGGGCCTGTAGCGATGTTTGGGCAAAGTATTCGCCACTTAGGGTAATGGTATTGTCGGTTGTGGAACAATAAGCCAATGCGCTGTCGGCAAGTAAGTCTTCTAACTGTAGCGAAAAGTTGACCTCGCCTACAAACATTTCGAGTTTTATCACGGCCAACCACAATTCGGTCTGCACCCCTTCGTCGGCAATTTGTTCCAACAGTTTTAACCTTGCGTCTTCAAAATGCATTTTATTTCCAGTAATGAGGGTCCTATTTCAAGAAGTTTTAACTAAATCATAGGTTTGATTGCGTAAAATCGGCCTTAAAATAAAGTGTAGCCTTGAAATATTCCCTAAATTAGTAATTATTCATAAACTTATAAAACAAACAATGGCAGTATCTATCAATATAGAAGAATTGATGAGGGTGTTGAAGAAAACCCCTGCAGATCAAAACATCTTGCTTTGTGGAAAACACGGTATTGGGAAAAGCGAAATACTAACAAAGTTCTTCGAAGCGCAAGGCATGAAGGTGGTGCCATTGTTTTTAGGTCAGATGGCTGATCCGGGCGACCTGATTGGTCTTCCTGAAAAAGATGAGAAGGGTGAGTCGACCGTCTTTCTTCAACCATATTGGTTTCCTAAAGATGGCAAGCCTATCGTCCTTTTCCTTGACGAATTGAACCGTGCCCGCCCAGAGTTGTTGCAGACCGTGATGGACTTGGCGCTGAACCGCAAGTTGGCTGGCAGACAGCTACCTGAAGGTAGCCGCATTATCTCGGCTGTAAACGACGGCGAAGAATACCAACTGACCGACCTTGACCCTGCTCTTGTCAGCCGTTTCAATATCTACAATTTCCGACCTTCGGTAAAGGAATGGATTAGTTGGGCCGACTCGAATGGTATTGACGAACGTATTGTACGCTTCATTCAGGGTAAGCCCGAATTCTTGGAGGGGGGTGTGAAAACCGACATAGAGTCAAACGGCTTGGATAAGACTCCAGACCGACGCGGTTGGACTAAAGTGTCGAGCCTGATTAAGGATGAGGCTAACCTCGACGAGTTTATACGTAAAATGATTGCCGGTGTGGTTGGCGTGCAGGCGGCTGGTGCTTTCTTCCTGTCTCTTTCGAAAGACGAGGTTATATCTGCCAAACAGTTGTTTGAGAATTATGAGAAATTCCAGCGCCTGGTTAAAGAATATAAGCCGCACGAACTTTCTATATTGTGTGACCGTGTTTGCCTGTACATTGAAAACGGACATTTGGAAGTCGATAAACCAAAAGATGCTGCTAAGAACTTGGGTTTGTTTATCGACGACCTGCTGGAAAACGAGAACCACGAGGGGGCTGCTTATTTCGTGACCCTCATTTCGGGCGAGCATCCTAAGTTTGTGGCTTTTATTACCAAAAGACTAATGACCCACTACATGAATCTAATTAAGTACGTGCAGTCGATATGAGCCAGCGCATTTCGAAAATACTGGAACAATGGTCCTTACGCGAGCCCGCTCTTACCTCTATCTACTACACCCACACACTGGTGGAAAACGGTTCAATGAAGTGCTATATGCGCGTGGGAAAACGTAAGATTGAGTTCAACCCTGAACTCATTAACCTTTTGTCAGACCCTGCCTTGGAAGAAAAATTGAAGGCTACGGTGCTGCGCATCTGCTTAAAGCATCCTTACGAGCGCCAACCCTACGGCTGCTCTGCCAATGTGCTGAAGGCGGCCAGCGACCTTGTGCTTGCTCCGGTCTATACGCTGAAATTTGCCCGGCTCTACCATCCGAATGATTTCGGTCTGCCCGTAAAAAAACATTTTGAGTGGTATGCCTACAAATTGATGGATCAGGTTAAAGACGCCATGAAGAATATAAGTGGCATCATCAAGGTAGGGCTAGACGATGGGAACGTGAACGTAAGGGAGCTTACTCCTATCGAGCAACTCATTCTTGAAGGCATGGAAGAGGCGGAACTTTGGGAAGAGGACGAGGAAATGCAGCAGGAAATTAAGGAGCGCATTGAGCAGATAACCAACTGGGGTTCGATTCCGCACGACACTCAAGAAGCCATTATGGTTGCCCAACAGGGCCGCATTGATTATAGAAAGATACTAAGGGCATTCTCGACTAGCGTTGTGTCGTCTGAGCGTGTGTTTACACGTATGCGCCTTAACCGCAGGTTGGGCTACAAAGCGATGGGCAGCAAACACGATATGGAGTCGCGCTTGTTGGTGGCGGTAGACGTCAGCGGCTCGGTCGAAAACAGGGCGTTTGCAAAATTCTTCCGTATTATTACACACTTCTTCAGATATGGCGTTGAAAGCACCGACGTCATACAGTTCGACTGCGAAATAAAGAAGGAGGTCCTCCCGCTCAACAAGGCTAGCGAGAAGCTAAAAGAATTCAATCGTCTTGGCAATGGTGGTACTGATTTTCAAATAGTCGTCGATTATTACCATAAACACCGAAATTACGATGCGCTAATCATCTTTACCGATGGTTATGCGGGGGTCCCTAGTGAGAACTTGCCTCCACGTTCGAAACTGTTGTGGATTATCGACACTGAAGACAACTATAACCATGTAAAGGACGAACTCTCGCTTTTAGGGAGAATTTGTTTTATAATGTAGCGAAA
>DGTD01000061.1 GCA_002396385.1 Bacteroidales bacterium UBA4345 | reverse complement strand
TATTCCGATGAGCAGCTCGCCACCTACGACAAATACAGGGATATGGCAGCTACCGAGAAAGCGCTGATAGATGGCTCTTTTAACAAAGGCCGTGAGGAGGGTCGTGCAGAAGGTCGTGCGGAAGGCCGTGCGGAAGGTCGTGCAGAAGGCGAGGAAATTGGCTTGGAGAAGGGCGCATATGCAAAAAACATTGAGAACGCCCGAAAAATGAAAGCCAAAGGATTTTCTGTTGAAGATATTGCAGACATCACAGGGCTTTCCATTTCAGAGATAGAGGCATTATAACGGACTTCACTTGTTGATAGGCTAGTCTCATTAGTAGCAAGTCGGTAATCATCAAATCTTCCGACATCTTACATACAGACCACATCGGCAGCACTTGCTAACTGACGGAGGGCAACGTTTCAGAGTTCGTGTGATACATAGGTGGCAGTATCAGCGCCGAATGTGTGACAGTTAACAGCGTAGAGAGTGAAGCTTTCGATTCATTTGTCGTCAAAAAAATCGCCATCAATATCCAATATCGTATTTATAGGTATAACAGAGTCATCGTCAAAAATCAATTTCTTCTCATAGCTGTCCCACTTCTTTATCTTGGCGGTTATTGATAGGTAAGCACCGCCAGCTTTAATGGAATCTGGTTGAAAATAAGTTACTGATACTATAGGTAGAAGATCGATTTTGGAAAGAAGGATTTCCAGTTTACGGTCAAGTACAACACGTTCGTCATCGTCCATTTCTATCTGTTGGTCGGTGAGTCTGGCGGTTTCCACAATTGCCGCACCATGTCCGGTAAGGGCAGCAAAGGGAGCGAACTGTGCGGCTCTGTTTAGCATAGACATCTGGGGATGTTTTTTTGAAACAGGGTGTGGCAGGTTGATAATATCGTCGTATTCATCCATATGTCTTATGCTTTATGTCCTCCAATTTGTTTGTTGCGTTCAATAGCAGTAGCTCCTTCAGCAAAGTTCAATCCTTTCAAGATAGCGTTTTTGCCAAATCTCTTCTTTATATTGAGTAGGGCTTGTTGCATTTTACGCTCTTTGTCCAGAATTTCAAGTTCAGCCGATTTTTGTCTTTTTAATTCCTCATAATCGCTAAAAAGTTCCAGTTGTACAGGGCCTTCTTTTTTCACCTTGCCCTCGTCGACAACATGGTTGGTTGTTAGATTCAACCTGCGGATTAAAAAGTCGGGATTGACAATTTGGTCAAATAGATGTGTTACAGCCTCTCTAATAATTTTGGCAGAAGAAGTCTGCCTACCCAAATTAACCGAACCGTGTGCAGGTTTGGGAACAAAACGCCCGTAGTAATCGTAAGCAGTTTCTCCTTTGTATTTCTCCATGGTCCCATCTTTCCCAAAACTTTCCACATCGTATCCGACGCTCAAGACCAGCTGGTCGGTAACCAGTTTTTTATCGAGGAGGTCTAAAGCGGCATTCTCCGCCATCTCTTGAACAACCACACGGGCTTTGGCAAAGTTATAGGGGCATTGCAAAACCTGTCCGCTACTCAGAGAGTTATTTTCGGGTCTATACTGTTTTACGGCCTCCATCGTACAAGGTTCCCACCCCCATGCATGGTCAATAATCAGTTCGGCATTAACACCAAACAGGCGGTAAAGGAAGTCTTCATGTTCCAGTGAGCAACGCGCAATCTGCCCCATGGTATAGATGCCATATTGTTCAAGTTTGCTTGCGATACCTTTGCCGAAACGCCAGAAGCTGGTTAGGGGTTGATGGTTCCACAACTGTTTGCGGTAGCTCATTTCGTCAAGTTCGGCAATGCGCACCCCATCTTTGTCTGCCGGTATGTGTTTGGCAACAATATCCATCGCAATTTTGCAGAGATAGAGGTTGGTCCCTATTCCTGCGGTTGCCGTTATACCCGTTTGTTTAAGTACATCCTTAATCATCATCATTGCCAAATTGTGAGCAGTATGCCTGTAGGTATTCAAATAGTTGGTCGCATCAATAAAAACTTCGTCGATACTATAGACAAAAATGTCTTCTGGTGCCACATATTTCAAATAGATATCATAAATGCGGGTGCTGTACTTAATGTAATACGACATACGGGGTGTGGCCGCGATGTAGTCGAGCTCCCAGTCGGGGTGTGATTGCAGTTCGTTTGCATCGGACGATTTACCTTTAAACGTATATCCGGGAATTGCCTTTCGGCGGATGTTGTTCACCTCGCGGACTTTTTGAACCACTTCGAAAAGTCGTGCACGACCAGGTATGCCGTAAGATTTCAAAGAAGGTGTCACCGCAAGGCAGATGGTTTTCTCCGTTCGACTTGTATCGGCAACAACCAAATTGGTAGTGAGCGGATTAAGTCCGCGTTCCACACATTCGACTGAAGCGAAGAACGATTTCAGGTCAATAGCTATGTATGTCCTTTGTTTATTTGGCATATATGGTATATACAACCTCAAAATTACAAATTTATTAGACTTCTATTTACTGGTTATGTGGTTTAAATATGTAACACGATGATAAATGGAATAGCTTATCTATTTCCTTTTTTCGCTATATTTGTAGTTGTGATATAATAAAGGAAACAGAAATGAAGAAGTATTCGCATGCATGGTTGGCTTTTATGGCTATAAAACGTTTAGAGGTTATAGCAACTACCGATAACGAGCTTGTGGTGAAAGGTGTTACAGACGAAGTTCGCCAACATGCGAAAAGCTTGTGGAAATGGTTTAAAAACTACCGCGATTTTGTTATAGAGGGAGCATGGTATCCTGATGATGTGTTTAAAGATATGAGTACCAGTCATATCGTAAAATACGAACCTGCATCCGACGGCCATTATTCATCTTTCAGGAGTATGCCAAACACGCATGCAATCAGTTCCTTAATGAAAAAGAAATCTCCTCTTTTTCAAAAACCCTACAACATTATAAAAGGAAACTGCGCAGACCGGTGTGAGTCGATAGCCCATAGTATTGTCGATAACTTTAAGATGTTGCAGAAAGAGGAACGTGGCTGCCCTATAACAACCACCAACAACCACATTGCTTTGCGCTTCTTCATCCTCAGTCACTATGTGGCAGACTGCCACATGCCTTTCCATTGTGACAACCGTCCGTTCTCCGACGAGAAAGGTTTACACGGAACCATAGAAAAAAAATGGGAAGACCAGATAAAGAAATCGTACAAGATAGACACCGATAACAACCGCTTCTACTATGACCCGGAAGGGTACCCATTGCCATTAAAAGTCACACAGCTACTTCAAGATGTTGAGCAAGAGGTGCAAACCCGGCCTTATGTGCATGGGTGGGGAAGTAATAACAGCAGCACGTGGGATTATATGAGCGGAGTGTCGCAGTATTCCTATTTATTCTCTTATTTCCTTGTTCCAGAAAGTTTTACTCCCAGCCAAAACTATACTGAGTTTACTAACCTTACAGAGTGGGGAAGGAATTTTGACGCATATAACAGGCTGATTTTTGTTGATGCTATTGACTCCATAGCCCGTATATGGCTCCATGTTTGGATCAAATATAGGAATTGGCTCAAAGAATAAGCGCTATCCGTATATCAGTCTCTGTTACGGCGCCACCATATCTTTTTCCCGCCTTCTTTTTCTTTAGCGGCTTTTTCTGCCTTTTCCTGTTCTTTCCTTGCTTTTCTGGCCGCCCTTTCCTCTTTACGGTGCTTACGTCTTAACTCGCGGTTGCTGAGAATGGTGTCCCCCTTTTCGTTAATTTTTTCCTTTTTACCAAAAAGCCGCTTGAAGAATCCGCCACGACTTTCCTTCTTTTCAGATTCCTCTTCTTTTTGAACAACTGGTACGCACTTGTATTGTTTGGTAATAACTTTCTTCGGTTCGCTGAAACGGCATCGGTATTTCTTCAGGTGGGCATCGTTCAGAGCCATCTCCATAAACCGGCCAAATACAGGAAGAGCCGCCTTTCCACCTTGCCCTTCAGAACCGTTTCTAAAATGGATGCACCGGTATTCGCCACCTACCCATACCCCGGCAACCAACTTTGGAGTAACGCCCACATACCAGGCATCGGAGTAATTGGACGTTGACCCGGTTTTCCCTCCGAAATCGGTGCCGCGCAATATGTTGAAGCTGCGCAAGCCTTGGGAGGTGCCCCGCTCATCGGAAAGTCCTTCGCGTAACATCTCGCGCATAAGGAAGGCGGTCTCATAATCGAGCACCTGTTCTGTTTGCGTTCCCTGTTCATACAGTATTTTTCCGTTACGGTCTTCAATGCGTGTCACGAAAACCGGTTTATGTTTCCGTCCTTCGTCAATTACCACTGTGTAAGCGTTGACCAGTTCAAGCAAAGATACGTCTTCCGAACCAAGACAAACCGACGGATTAGGTTCAATCGGTGAATCGATGCCCATTTTATGTGCCAGAGAGACGATATTCGCCGCCCCAATTTCACGGGTAAGCTGCGCTGCAACGGTGTTGACCGACCGTGCGAATGCTGTTTTCAGGGTCATGTTCTCATTGGTATAGTAGCCGTTGGCATTTCGAGGCTGCCATGTGGTCCAATGCCCATCAACAAGGTCACGGTAGGTCCAACTTATTGATGAGTCAACACGCACGTCACACGGACTGGCACCACGGCGAATAGCTTCGGCATAAACAAACAGTTTGAATGTGGAGCCGGGTTGGCGCTTGGCGACTACTTTGTCGTATTGCCAATAGTTATAGTCAATATCTCCTACCCAAGCCTTAACAAATCCGGTTTGCGGTTCAACGGCGACAAAGCCGCAGTGCAGGAAGCGCAAGGTGTATTTGAGCGAATCGATGCTGCTCATAACCGTGTCTTTCAACCCTTTATTGTAATCAAAAACCTTCATTTCGTGAGGCTTTCTCATGTGTTTCATAATGGAATCGCGGTTGCCGTCGTACTGAATGGACAGCATTTTGTAGACATCGGTTTGTGTGAGGCGTTCGTCGATAAAAGTCTTTAGTTCTTTATTGTTTCGGTCACGCCATGGATTATCGTTACCCCAGTCAGCATTAAACTTTTCCTGCAGTTCAGCCATTTGCCTCCTGACCGCTTGTTCAGCATAGTCTTGCATACGGGAGTCGATGGAAGTATAAATTTTCAAACCGTCTTGATATAGGTTGACGCCGTTATCGTCGCACCAGTCTTGCAATTCTCCGGCAATGAAATCTCTGAAATGGAGTGCCTTACCGTTCAAGTTCGATTCTGGACGGAAATTCAAGGCCAGAGGTATATTGCACAATGAGTCGCACACAGCTTTAGAGAACACACCATGGTCGCACATTGTCCGTAAAATCAGGTTCCGACGGTTGAGGTTATTCTCAGGGTTCTTTTTCGGATTATAATAAGTGTTTGCTTTCAGAATTCCGACCAGACTAGCCGATTGTTCGTAGTTCAGTTTATCGGGTGTAGTGTTGAAATAGGTCTTAGCTGCCGCCTTAATGCCATAGGCATTGCTGCCAAAATAAACCGTATTAAGGTACATTTGCAAAATCTGCTCCTTGGAATAACGGTCTTCTATACGGCGGGCTCCTATCATTTCCTTCACCTTGATGATCGGTGTGCGCATACCTGGCTTTTTACACCATTTGCCGTCCATATAGTCGGTTCTGATCTTAAACAGATTTTTGACCAACTGCTGGGTAATGGTGCTGGCACCACGTGCGTTTCCACTTAAAGCATCTTTAAAAGCGCCCAGCATACCCATGTAATCGACTCCATGGTGTTCGTA
This sequence comes from Bacteroidales bacterium UBA4345, assembly GCA_002396385.1. Lineage (GTDB taxonomy): Bacteria > Bacteroidota > Bacteroidia > Bacteroidales > Paludibacteraceae > Physcocola. Next base: position 19,930 of record DGTD01000061.1, on the reverse strand, counting down.
GAAACGCTCGTCCTCGGTATGGATCAGTGTTTCAATAAGAATGGGAGAAAGGTCTTTATAGTCGACCGAACTGCGGTTTTCAGTAAAGAATTTTCCAATTAAAGCACCGTCTGCACTGTATATTTCAGACGCCTCTACCTGAACAGGTTTGTCAAGGAGTTCGCTCTTAGGAGAGGCTCCGAACCAGCCATTCCAATTGCCGTCGACAGCCTTAACAAACAAAAACAGCAAAACAACAGAAAGCAGCAAGGGCGTCAACACTACGGCTAGTTTAATTTTCCAACTACACTTAAAAATAGACAATACAATACTGCCGACTTTCTTTTTTGCTTTTTGCAACTTTTCACCAATAGGCTTCGCTTTTGTTGCAATAGCTTTGACAATGCCTGACAGTCTTATATATAAGTTTTGAACAAATGTCTTGGTAGCTAACAAATAGGGCTTTACTTTATCTATCATGGTATTATTACAACATCATCTTCAGCGATAATAGAATTATGCAAAAATAGTACCGAAGTTTCATGGAAGAATTCAATTGCTCGTTGAAAATCGCTTAAAAGGTTGATTTCTATTAAATTGCCATCGAACAATCTGATGGGTTAAAACAAAAACCGCCGCAAATTGAAAAACAATTGCGGCGGTTTTAAAGTCTTGAAGGTTTTTACCCTTTATTTTTCGCCTATATATACCTTATCTTGAATATACTGATCGAGATATACGCGGTTTTCAACATTTTTTCCTGAAGTGAGGTCAAGTTCAGAAGTCGACATCTTTATGCTTTCTCTAATATTCAAAGTGTACTTTTTCTTATTGAAACCTCGTAGAACAATGGTGTCAGAATAAACACAAATGCAATCAACACCTGTGTCAGAATAGGCCAGTTCTACTTTAATTGTGTCTGCCAAATTTTTAGCGCTGATTTCTGGTACGTTTCCGCATGGTGCTACTATGTTGCTGACAATCAGTTTTAGAATATCATCTTCTGCATTGTAAACATAATCGCAGTACGGATTATTTTCGCTTTCGTCTTTGCCGTTTACACTCGATGGCGAACCCAAACATCCACTGTTTACTATACGAACCGGCTGCATTTCTTTAGTCTCAACAGGAATAATGGTCGCATTTGAATTGTTATCATCGTCGTCGCAAGCAACGAAACCGGCAACAGGCAGAAGTGCCATTGCCATTAGGAACAAGTTTTTTTTCATATTCTATCTAAAATAATCAATTTATCTGTCTATTATTAGTGGGCAACCAGGTGGATAGTAGGAATTTCTTCGTCGATGTAAACACGGTTTTTGATATCGGTTTCAGAAGAAAAGTCAATCTCTGTCTTGGCTCTATACTTGGAACCATCTTTAATGGTCAGGGTGTGGACACCAGATAAACCACGCATCACAATGGTGTCGCTGTAGAGGCATTCACATCTAGCCATATCAGCGAGGTCGTCTTTACTTGGTTCTGAGATTGTAACCTCAATGTTTTTCGAATAGTAGTTGTTGTTGGCACTGAGTGTTGGGACGAATGCGCAGTTGCGAGTAATGTTATTGATTACCAATTTAATGGTTCCGTTTTTTGCATTATAGACATAGTCGCAATAGGCAAATTTATTTTCATCGCCCTTGCCTGCCAAATCATACGGAGAGCCGAGGCAATCGCTGGCGCCAGTGCTGACAATCTCCATTTTTTCAGTTTTCGACGGGATTGCGTTGTTATTTTCGTTATCATCGTCGTCACAAGCAACGAATCCGGCAACTGGAAGTAGCGCTATTGCCGTTAGGAATAATGTTTTTTTCATATTTTCAATTTTACAGTAAGTAATTAGTTCTATCTATAGCCAGCCATAATTAACAGACTTCCAACCAGAGAGATGGAAATGTATCTTCTATAAAGATGGTTTTCATAGAATTACGAAGAGGTAAAGTCCAAACGATGGCGGACATTAAAGTTTAATCAACAGGCCCCAAATAAGGTTCAATTTGAGGAAGTGGCTCGTCGAGGTAGATACGTCCTTCAATGTTTTTGTTTGCCGACAAATCGATTCCCTCACTTCCTTGTGCGAAAGTGGAATTGTATATGGTAAGCGTGTAAATTTTAGGATTGAAACCGCGCATCACGATGGTGTCGCTGTAGATGCATTCGCAGTTGGTTATAATGGTAGGGTCTGACGAAATACGGGATGTAATCTTGTTGTCGATACAATATGCGCTCATCGTGGGAATGTCTTCGCAATTTCTTTGTATGTTACTGGCAATCAGTTTTAAGGTGTTTGTTTTTGCATCATACGTGTAGTCGCAGTAGGCAGAATTGCTGTTCTCGTCCTTACCTAAAAGGTCCCAAGGAGAGCCGAGGCAGTCGCTACTTTTTGTACTAACCACTTCAAATGTTTTGGTTGCGGGAGTAATTCCCTGGCCTTCGTTGTTGTCATCATCGTCGTCACAAGCAACGAATCCGGCAACTGGCAATAAAGCCATGGTCATAAATAACAGTTGTTTTTTCATAATGTAAACGAAATTATATAAATAATACTAAATCTATAGGCAAGAATAATTCTTTTGCGAATGCAAGATACAAAAAAATATAATCTGTACCTAAAATATTGTAATTTTCTATAGAATTTTATGAATAAATAGTGGTTTTTGAGTTTATTTTCTTTATCGGATATGATAAATTCTTTTTTATTTCTTTGAAAATCTGTAAATTATAAACGTCTTTGCAGAAATTGTTATAGTCTTGCCAGATTGTTGTGATGTATATGGAACAATCTGTTGTGGAGAATCGAGGGTATTTTCCGCATCCATGTTGTCGGCATGAAAGGTAGTTAGAGTACCCGAAACCATAGTTTGACCCCAGCCTTTCAAATTAAGGCTGACAGATTGTGGTTGGTCTCCCGTATTGACGATTTTTACGATAACCGAGTGGTCGTTTTTGTCGAGCACAGCCGATGCGAACAAGCCGTCTTGGTCGGCATTGCCTGCTACGGGTTTTCCCTTCATAGTCAGCGGCAGCACGTGTTTTCCCTTGTTAGTGGCATACAGTTGCTGCACGTAGTAGGAGCAGGTGTTGAATTTGCTGGTATTGTTGAACCAAATGGCATCGGGGCGCCATTGCCATCCCTCAACATGGGCAAAGAGTGGGGCATAGGTGGCCATGCGGACAACGTCGGCATTACGTTCCAGGTTGGTCATAAAGGCGGCTTCGAGCAGTGCGGCGTAGAAGTGGTTCCATTTTTTCCCGGTTTCGTGGCACGCGTATTCGCCAGCAAACACTTTCGGACCTTTCCGGCTGTAGTTGTCGTAGCGGTTGCCCGCTTTTAAAAACCAGTTTTCGTCGCGGTAGAAGTGTTCGTCAACAAGGTCTACTTTCAGTTTGCGCATTTCTGGCCAGAGGTAGTCATATTTGTCGCCTTCAGAGTCCGGCCCCGAAGAACCGATAATATGAATGTCGGGATATTTGGCTTTAATCTGTGCAACAAAAGGTTTCAACCGTTCAGGGTATTCCTTGCCCCACTGTTCGTTTCCTATGGCAATGTATTTCAGGTTAAACGGAGCCGGATGGCCCATATCGGCCCTTATTTTCGCCCATTTGTTTGTGGCGGGGTCGCCGTTGGCAAAAGCAATAAGGTCGATGGCGTCGTCGATGTAGGGTTGCAGCTGGTCGAGGGGTTGGTGGCGGTTGCTTTGGTACTGGCAGGCAAGACCTACGCTGACTACGGGAACAGGTTCGGCACCAATTTCTTCCGCCAAACGGAAATACTCGTAGAATCCCAGTCCATACGATTGGAAATAATCGGGGAAAAGGCGGTTGTCGAAACTATGAAGCCAGCGGTTCTCGTTAAGCGGTCTGTTTTCAACGGGTCCTACCGAATTTTTCCACTGGTAACGGCTTTCTAGTTCGGCACCTTCCACCACGCATCCGCCCGGGAAGCGGAACACTCCGGGGTGCAGTTGCTCAAGAGCCTCGGCAAGGTCTTTTCGCAAGCCGTTCTCATCGCCTTTATAGGTGTCTTTCGGGAATAGGGAAACGTGTTCCAGGTCTACAGTCGAACTGCTGTGGTCTAACAGTAGGCGGAAGGAACCTTTTTCCACATGGTCGGCGCATTTTATGTAACACTCGTATTTTTTCCAGTCCTTTGAATCGACAGTAATAGAGGTCTCACCCAGATACTGTTGGCGTTCGCCCATTGTTTTGGGGTCAACAAGTTGGGCGCTAATTTTAGCAACACCTCCGTTTGGCACACGTGCCCATACCGTAAAGCGGTAGACAGCGTTTTTTTGGTAGCCGATACCGAAATACCCCTCGTTTTGCAGCCCGGTCCACTTGCTGGGCTCTTTGCAGACAGCCAGGCGCACATAGTGGGGACAGCGTGGAAAAGGCCCGTCGTCTTTTAACGATACATCGCCAAAACTCATCCAGCCCATCAGGTTTTGCGGAAACTCAAAAGAACGGTTCTTTATAAGTTCACCATACAGGCCTCCGTCGGCACCGTAATTAATGTCTTCAAAAAAGATGCCGTACATAGTAGAAGGAATCTCTGCACCAGGTTTGTTGGTGTTGATGTCGAAAACGTGCTCCTTAGCCTTAGCGAGAGAAGTAACGGCTGATAATGCAGATAAGACGATAAAGGCGAAAAGTTTCATATATTTATTTTAAAACCATATAAAGTTAGGTATAAAGGAACAAAATTTCAAGAATGAAAGCCTCTTTGTACACACAAAGTCCGCAAGAGTTTCACCATTTACCCTAACGTAAAATATAAAATCGTAATAAAAAAGGGTTACTATATACAACTTGGCACTTCGTTTTAGAAAAAATTAAATAATGTTTGAAAATATATTGTGAATCGGTATATTTGTTGAAACGAGCTCAAAACAATTTGGAAATACACGATTAAATGTTAGCAAGCAAGTATATTCTAGAAATCAAACAATTACAACAACTGAAAGCAGTTGTAGATTAGTTATGCCCGTGTTGGGACCGCAAGGACTCAACAGGCTTTTTTGTATGAACTTAATAAAGAATTAAAATCATTATTATGAAAAAAAGACTATCAACAACCGCCCTGCTGTTAGGCTCGCTGTGTGCGAGTGCCGCCGTGCAGTACATGACAGTGGAGCAGAAGAGCGGGGCGAAGTACAGCTTCCTGTTGAAGGACAACCCCGTTGTCACCTACCAGGGTGGCGAGTTGGTGGTGAACGGGAGTGCCAGCACCAGTTACGCGTTAGACGGCGTGAAGAACTACCACTTCACGGAGACCGGCCAGACGGGTGTGGAGACCTCTGGTGCGGACATGCTGCGCATAACCACCGGTGAGAACACGATGCATGTGGAGAATGCCCCAGCAGGAGCAAAAGTGGCGTTTGTGAACGCTGGCGGAGCAACCGTTGCTGTCGCAACATCAGACCAAAACGGCACAGCCACCATCAGTTTGCCATCTGCCAAGGGCGTTTATGTGCTTATGGTGGGCAAGCAGTCGTTCAAACTAATCAGAAAGTAAACCATTCAACAACTAAAAAACAGATACAATATGAAGAAACTGATACTATCATCATATGCAATGGCATCGCTAGCATTTGCAGCGAATGCGGTGACCAACATGCGTGTTGAACAATCCGACGGCACTATTGTCCGCTACGATGTTGATAAAGTGAAGCAAGTTTACAACGTGGAATCGTCTGAGTCAACCACCGACCAGGGTGTTACGGTGAGCGGCAAGGAGGGCATCTACACCTATGTAGACCTTGGCCTGGAGAGCGGAACCAAGTGGGCGACCTGCAACGTGGGTGCCAACAAACCTACCGAATACGGCGACTACTTCGCCTGGGGCGAGACCAAGCCGAAGGAGGAGTACAGTTGGAGCACCTACAAGTGGTGCATCGGCTATTTTGGCAGCGTGACCAAATACTGCACCGACAGCTACTATGGCACCGTTGACAACAAGAAGGTGCTGGATGCGGAGGACGACGCAGCCACCGCGAACTGGGGAAGTGCGTGGAGGATGCCGACAAAGGATGAAATCGAAGAGTTGCTTGACGGTTGCTCTTGGGAGTGGGTTAACGACTTCAACGGTAGTGGCGTGAGGGGCCGCTTGGGCACCTCTAAGAAGAATGGTGCCACTATATTCCTGCCCGCCGCCGGCTACCGTTTCGTTACGGACCTCAGCCTCGTCGGCGACGACGGCCTCTACTGGTCGTCTTCGCTCAACGAGGTCGACCCGAATGCCGCGTACAACCTCAATTTCGACGATGGCTACATCGCCTGGAGCAGCTTCTACCGCTGCGACGGACAAAGCGTCCGTGCGGTTTTGAGATAGCGTCCATTGTCCCTCACAGCCAGGCGGCCCCAGCCGCCGACCGCAACGAATCACTCGGGTGGCTCCCCCAGCCACCCGTAGCGCAGGGAGAACAGATGAATCGAACAAAGGAATAAATAATGGCTGCAGCACATCTTCTTCCCCGTACTGAAGGCTGCAGCACCGTGTGCTGGCCGACTGTGCGGAGCCGGTGGCGTACATCGGCTTCCCCGACCGCAGCATGGGGCATTTCTGCCCCGAAGGCTCCGAGGTGGTGGCGAACCATTGCCCACCGACAACAAATGAGGAAACATATTTTAATCATGCCAAGGTGGCACTGCACAGCAGCGGTGCCGCCTTTTTTGGCGTGTACACCTGTCAATGAGAATGCTGCGCGTTTTTTCAAGTGCCAACTTGTATATAGTTCCCTAAAAAAAATGTACTATATGGAGTTATTCGATTATATAAATCTGTATAAAAATACAAAATTAAAAACAATTGGTTCAATCTTTAATAAGTATGTTATTTATTACAGTATACTGATGTTGAAACAATTATAACAACATTTCGTTAGTTGCTTTCATTTGGTTAAAATAGTTTAAAGGAAAAACTGCATATTTAGTTATTAATGATTAGTTTTTTTCTAATTTTGTATTTGAATAGAACTGAACTCAAAAAGAACTAAAGTACAAATTGTGTTTGAAGTGAGTTACTTGTAATTGTAGTGCCAATTAACATTTATATTTATATTATTTTATGATTAAAAAATTATTCATAACCGGGAAACATCGACCCTTATGGGTGTTTCTTTTGTTTGTGCTATGTCTCTTCAATACGAATGTGGGCATGGCGTATGACAGTTGGAGTAGTAATTGGAACTCTATTACATTTAATAGGAGAACCGGTTGCTTGCATTATCATGTGAGATATTTTCAAACTTGGGGTGGTAGTTTGAATGGTCATTGCGGTTTTGCAGATGACGGAAAGGTAACTATAACTCAAAAGTCTAGTAAGCCACATACCATATACATTAAAGGAAATCAAGGACAATCTTTAAAGAGTTTTGATGTTACGGGGAATGATTATTATAATAGAAGTATAACTAAAACATCAGGTGGTGAATACGAATGTTATGTAGATTTTGATATTCCCCTTTCTCAAGCAGATTTGGCCGCTTCAGAGATAGAGGTTGTCTTTAACGGTACATGGTGGAGAAGGGGTACTGCTACTGATCAGGGGGTTAATCATACCTACAAAGTAGATATTAAAAGAAAACCTGCTGAATATGGTGCGGTATCTATTTATTATGACCAAAGACTGACTACTTCCGATAACTATCTTTATCCTATAATAAAAATCAATTGGAATCGGCAAGTGGCTGATAGGGATATTGCTACTTATGGAAATATCTTCTTGTGTGAAGAAGGTAAAGACGTAAAAACCGAACTTTCAGGTAGCACTTATCAGAGTGAGAATACGAGTACAACGGGCTTTTTCTATCTTGATGTTATTGGTGATAAATGTATGAATATTGACCAATCAAAAAAGTTCAAGATTAGGCAAGAATATCATACTTCTATTGCCAATATTACGTATGTTACTGAAACACCTCTTTTTTTAGTCAATGCTTATCCGCAAATTCCGGAAAAGGGATTTCAGGCTGTTTTTAATCCAGACAATCTTTGTATTGACTTGACTTGGGAACTTAATAACGCGCCAAGTAACGATTTTGACAATAGTCCGTTCTTGTTGACGACTTACAAGGACGACGTTTTCCAGAGAACAGACACTGTTGCGTATGTTGGTGGAAAATCAGCTTATAATTTATCTTACCCTTTGTCGCAAAATGACGAGTCTACTTATACTTTTGTGGTAAAGAGAAAGGCAACTCACCTTCTTGCCGGATGGGATGAATTTGAAAGAACTCAGTCTATTGAGGTTAAAACAGGGCACTGCTATCCTGTGAAACCTTCTGCAAAGCTCTCTGCCGATAATGAGTCTGTTGACCTAAAGTGGACGGTTTCTGGTAATGTGTGGACCGATGGCACGAAATTCAGCATCATCCGCACGAACTTGACGACCTCTACTACGTATGAGTATATTTTGGACAAGGACGAGTTCAGAAAAGGTGCTATGAAGGACAATCTGGTCCAGTTGTGTAACAAATACAGCTACGATTTCAAACTGGTTCCAGGTAGTAACAAATACGATACGAAGAACCTTCATGTTAACAAAACTTTCACACCAACACAGATTGGTAATGTGGAAGATTTTGAGGCTTCGAAAGGCTACTATTCCGACAAGGTGACTTTGTCGTGGAAGACCACTTCGGCTTTTGACGAGATTGCTGTTGAATGTCGTGAGTACAACAACCCGAAGTCATCGTTCAAGAAGATTCAGACAGTTGCAGCCTTGTCTAGTTCCGATTATGTGATTGAAGACAAGTCTTGCCGTCCTGGCATTATGTTCGAATACCGTGTTTATGGTGTGCTGAACTGTGCTGATGAAATAAAGACGTCGAAAGATACTCTCTATGCGATTGGTTTCAGAACCCCTACGGGCGATTTCTATGGCCGTGTCACTTTCGAAGACGGTCAGGCGGTCGACTCGGTTGAGGTTCGTTTGGAGTCGGAAGACAACATAAAGTCTACTGCATTGTCGTTTGCAAAAGATGGTCAGGCGGTAGTACCAGGTGCTAATGTGTTGTCGGGCAATTCTTCCGTAACTATGCAGGCTTGGATTAAGCCAGACGCAACAACGACCGATTCCATGGTGCTGGTTAGAAAGTCTGATGTGTATGAGTTGGGCTTGCTGAACGGCAAGGTTTACTTTAAGGCTGGCAATGTTTCTTTGTTGTCGAAATCGAAAGTAACCAAAGGTAAGTATACCCATGTTACTGCGGTTTACAACAAGGCTGAGAAAAAGATTTACCTCTACCTTAATGCGAAGTTGAACAACAGCAAGGCGTTCTCTTCAGTGAAAGTCAATCCAAATACGGGTGACGTCTTCTTTGGCGAGAAGTATGACGGTGAGATTGATGAGGTAAGATTGTGGAGCCGTGCGCTTGAAGCAGATGAAATTTCAAAAGACTATACCCGCTATCTGGTGGGTAACGAGAATCTGCTCGATGCCTATTATACGTTTGACTTCTTGTCAGACAGCGAGTTCTTCGACCGCTCGTATGTAGGTACCGAATATAACGGTAACAATGGTAAGATGCAGAAGGTGACTGCTGTGCAGTCGACTCTGACGGCCAGCCAGCTTTCTTACAAGGGTGTGACCAATACCGACGGTTCGTACAGCATCCGTGCGGTGCCTTACTACGGTAACGGTACAGCCTATAGTCTGACTCCAAGCAAGGGAACCCACCAGTTCTCGCCTGTGCAGGAGGTTCGCTTTATCAACGCCGAGGCGCAGAGCCACACGGTGAACTTTACTGACAACAGTTCGTTCGACGTTAGCGGTACTGTCGTTTACAGTGGTGGCACCTATCCGGTCGAGGGGGCTATGTTCACCATCGACGGCAGCCCTGTTATGAAGAACAACGAGATGGTGATGACCAATGCCGACGGCGAATTCTCGTTCTCGGTGCCAGTGGGCAAACACGAGGTGAAAGTCGTAAAGGCAGGACATAACTTCGAGTTCGATGGTCGCATCTGTAACAGCGACGGTTCTGACCGTAATTACCAGGATATGGTATCGGGTCTGTTGCTGAAAGACGAGACCAAGGTGAAGTACATCGGCCGTGTTGCCGGTGGTACTGTTCAGGAGGCTTATCCGGTAGGTCACTCGTTGTCGAAGAACAACTTGGCGAACAACATCACCGTCAAACTGACCCATACCCGTCCGAACTACAAGATGCAGGACAGCCTGACAGTTACCGAGAAACATTTTGTGCCTAAGCACGCTCTGTCGAAAAAGGCAACTGTCCGCAGCAACAAGGTCGACTATGTGGCCGACGGTGTTGTTATCCATGTAAATAATGCTACAGGTGAATTCGTGGCCTATGTGGTGCCAGAAACCTATAAGGTGGAGGTAACCGCCAAAGGTTATAGCGATATAAACGGTTCCGGAGCTCTGGTTGACTTCTCGTCAGTTGCTTCGAGAGACTCGTCTGTCTCTGAATATACCTATCAAGATTCCATCAAAGGTGTATTGATGACTTTCCACGATACGGTAAAGTACAACAAGATGCAGCAGTTCATCAAGCGCAACAAACCAACCCTGCAAATTTCGCAGTGCAAAGGCAACGGTACCTCAATGGACTACTTTGGCGTGGATTCTCTGACTTCTTCCGATATACTGGGTAATACCATCAAGGTTGGAACCTATAATAAGGATGACAAGTCGTACTATTTTGGTCAGCCTGTTTTCGTGCAGGGTGAACACTATTATCTGCGTGCCGACGTTTACGAGGCATACAAACACAGCAATACAGGAGTAAAGGATGTTGTGCCTGTGCGCGATGCCGAAGTAGAGTTTACAGTCAAGTTCGCCGAGGGCGAGAAGAGCTATGTGGTTGAGGCCGACACCAACGGTTATGCCTTTATGGGCTTCCAGGCTGGTGAGCCTGAACTGACCACCGCAACTTCTACGCTTTCCGCAAAGGTGAAGTGTGGCGACAGCGAGAAACCTACCACCATTACGTGGAAGAGTCCGTTTACCAACACTGTTTATGTAACCGGTGGTCACATCCGTGGTACTAACTTTGTGACTGCTGGTCCTGACCGTTTGCTGACCGTTCTGCGCGACCCACCGGGCAGTAACTCCTACTCGTTCTTAGAGAAGGGTGTTTCGTTTACAGAAACGTCAACCTACACCGGTTCTGTCCAAGAAGAGGGTGAGGTAGGTGCCAACATAGCTACAGGTGCTATTGTAAGACTTATGACTGGTGCAGTGGCTCCAGGTACTGCAACTTTGACTTCAACTGCACAAATCTTCACACAGACTAACAAGGTAACGTGTGCACACGATGCAGCTTACGAGGGCTCTAACACGAAGACCAACACCACAACGCTGACAACCCGTTACGAAACCAGCGACGATCCGCTGTATGTGGGTGCCGACGGTGACGTGTATATCGGTTACTCGACCAACCTGTTCTTTGGCGAGAGCGATTTGGTTGCCCTTGTCTCGAAGGAACAGTACCACAAGAATCCAAAACAGTTCGACGTAATTTACACCGACACGACCAACAACGATTATATGTTGGCCAAGTCTGTCTCTGTAAATATGGGCCAGAGTTTCGGTACATTGTTCGCTTATCCGCAAGTCTACATCGAGCAGACTCTGCTTCCTAATATGGAAGGTTTGCGAAACTCGCTTTTGTTGCCTAAGGGCACTGATGTTGAGAAGATAAAGAAGCAAGCGGAAGAGACTGGTGAGACTTACTATATCTCATATCTTTCGGAAGATGATCCTGACTTTGGTAAGAGTAATTCCGACACTACCATTGCCAACAAGTCGTTTGGTGATCCTAAGGATATTCTTAACGGCCCAAGTTACAGAGTCATTAAGAAATCGAGTGCGTTGAAGAAGGATTCGGCTGAAAAGGATCCGTATATAGTATCTATGTCCGACACCATCAGCATCCTTAACCAGTGGATTGACGGATGGGTCGACAAACTGAAGGCGAACGAAGAGGCTAAGGCTTATTTCTCCGACAAGGTATCTGCCGATGAAAAGGTAGGCAACTACTCGTTCCATGCAGGATCTCCAGTAGAGTATTCAGAAGAGTACAGCACAGGCCGGTCGCACAGCAGTTCGTTCCATGTAACTGTCGGTCTCTCAACTTCAGAAGAGACAGACGTGGAAACTGAAAACTTCGCATACACTGCTACAACATTAACGTTTGAAGAAACTGTGACCACCACCCAAGGCGGTACGTTCGAGAGTGAGGTAGAGCGCAGCCATTCGAAAGGCTTTGTCTTGAAAGAAGAAGGCGACGACGACTACATCTCGGTTGACGTCTTCCATGAAAAAGGTTGGAAATCAAGCAGTGAAGAGTACGACAATCCTGTAAGTGGTGGTATGGTCGACACAACTAATATTGCCGATAAGGACGAATATTCTTCATTCATCTTCATCACCCGCGGTGGTGCTACCTCTTGTCCTTACGAGAAGGGTTTGGTAACCAAGTACTACAAGCCTAAAACCACTATCGGTGCGGCTACTTTGCAACTCGAGGTGCCAAGCGTTGCCGTTGAGAACGACTTTGTGGAGAACGTTCCTTCAGGTGAAGACGCATATCTGACCCTCTATATGCGCAACAACTCGGAAACCAGCGAAGACCAGTGGTTCGACCTGCGTCTGGTTGACGCCTCTAACCCTGACGGTGCCATTGTCTCCATCGACGGTAACTCGATGTCGGGTTTCGCGCTCGATTACCTGGTTCCAGCCGGAGAGACTTTGGTAAAGACCATTGCTGTAACCAAGGGCCGTGCCCTCAACTACGACAACCTGCAGTTGGTGTTGGCCTCTAAGTGCCAGGCCGACCCAACCTCGTTCCTCGACATTATTGCCGACACGGTATCGTTCTCGGTTCACTTCATTCCTTCGTGCAGCGATGTGGAGATTGTGAAACCAAGCGACAACTGGACCTACAACACCAAGTGCGACACGCAGAAGGTAGACGGCGTTGTAAAGCACTATATGCCGATCGAAATTTCTGGTTTCGACGTGAACTACACCGACTTCGAGCACATCGAGTTGCAATACAAGTCGGCTGCTGCTTCTGACAAGGAGTGGGTAACCCTTATGTACTACTATGCGAAAGACTCGCTGACCCAGCAGGCTGTCAAGAACGGCTTGAACGCCCAGACTATCAAACCTGGCGATGGTGGCGTCATCAGCTACAAGTTCTTTATGGACGCACTCCCTGACCAGAAGTACGACTTGCGCGCCGTATCGTACTGTAACATCAACAACGAACTGTTCCAGAACGAGTCGCAGGTTATAAGCGGAATCAAGGATATGTACAACCCACGCCTCTTCGGTACGCCAAGTCCGGCAAACGGCGTCCTGACTATTTCCGATGATGTTCGCATCAACTTCAACGAGACCATAGCCGAGGGCATGCTCTCGAAGAACAACTTCTCGGTTACCGGCATGCGCAACGGGGTAGAGACCTCGCACGACGTAGCCATTGCGTTAGACGGTAAGAACGGCTACCTCGCAACCGAGGCGGCCCGCGACCTTTCATCGAAGAATCTGACAATGGAGTGCTGGGTGAACTTCACCGAGCCTCATAAGGCTACTTTCTTCAGCCACGGTAACAGTGGCGAGAGCATCGAGCTTGGTATGGATGCCGACGGCAAACTGACCTTGAAGGTGGGTGCTAAGTCAATGGTTTCGAAAGAGGTCCCTGCATGGGAATATGACTCGTGGAACCATGTGGCATTCGCCTATGAGCCAGAAACGAAATCGGTTTCTGCGTTTGTGAACTATACCGAGATGATAACTTCGCAGGAAGTTCCTTTGTACACCGGAAACGGTACTGTCAACATCGGTCGCAGCATCAGCACCTATAGTAATTATTTCAAGGGTAAGGTTGACCAGTTCCGCATCTGGAACGATGTACGTTCTGTCACCACCATTCAGGCGAATAGCAACAAGCAGTTGTCGGGTAACGAAATTGGTCTGATTTCATATTACGATATGGAAGAGGCCAAGGGCTCAGTTACCGAAGACAAGGCGCGTGGCGCCAACCTGGTAATGAAGAGCGGTGCGCAGTGGTCGCTACCTGCTGGCAAGAGTGTAAGCTTTACTGGCGACGGCTACGTAAAACTCAACTCAGCTTCTGCTGTTATTACCGACGATATGGACTTCACCATCGAGTTCTGGTTCAAGGCCGAGAAGGGTGCCAAGAACCAGACCCTGTTGAGCTCGGGTAAGGGTACGAAAGACAAGTACGAAGATTGCTCGAAAGTGTTCAGTGTATCGTTTGACGAAAACGGTAAACTCTGCTTTGTGCACAACAACACCACTAATAAGGTTAGCGGTTCGTATGCCGATGGTAGCTGGCACAGCTTTGCGCTGGCAGTCAACCGCTCGTCGGGTATCGCCCGCATCTATATGGATGGTGCGTTGAATACTTACTTCTCGGCTGAAAAGATTGGAAGCATCGCGGCTTCACGCATCATTGCAGGTGCGCGTGTTTACAACAACCAGAAGAAAGATGCTTTCGATAACCAGTTCACCGGCGCTATTGACGAGGTCCGCCTTTGGAACCTCTACCGCCAGCAGAACCAGTTAGAGAAGTTCTACAACGAGAAGCTCGACGGAACCGAGAAGGGCTTGCGCCTCTACTATCCGTTCGAAACTTACAAGATCTGGCAGGGTACTCCTGAGTTGCAGACCAGTCTGGTAGATAAAGCCAACTCTTCTGCAAAGGCTAAATTGAATGGTAGCGCCGCATTCTCTGACGACATTCCTGCGGTGAAGACCAAAGCGCCTGTATCGTCGCTGTTGTTCGACTATGTGGTTAACAACGACGCTATCATCATCAACCTGAAGGAAGAGGATTACCGTATCGAGAATACGATTGTCACCTTCACGGCTGACGACATCCGCGACGTGAACGGAAACTCAACCCTCTCGCCTATCACTTGGAGCGCCTACATCAGTCGCAACCAGCTGAAGTGGCAGGACAACTCGGTTGAAATCAGCCGCGAGTTGGATGAAGAATACCAGTTCGAAATGCCTATCGTGAACAAGGGTGGTGCAGTTCAGAACTATACAATCGACAATCTGCCATCATGGCTCACCGCAACTCCTGCCGAGGGTACAATCAATCCTTTGCAGACGGTCAAGGTGAAGTTTACAGTCGACAAGTCGCTCAACGTGGGCACTTACGACGAGGTAGCCTACCTCACCAACGACAATAATGTCAGCGAACCGCTCGACATTAAGGTGGTTGTAAAAGGTCAGGTGCCTAACTGGACAGTCGATGATGTGATGTATGAATACAACATGTCGGTCATCGGTAAGATGAGTTTCAACAACGTCTTCTCAAACGACGAGAACGACATTCTTGCGGCCTTCTACAAAGGCAAGTGTGTGGGTGTGGCCCATAGCACGTATAATGCCGAAAACGATATGTGGTATGCTATGCTGACCATCTATTGCGACCAGATATCGTCGAAGGATATCACTTTCCGTATGTACGATGCAAGCACGGGTATCGTTTACGATGCCACTCCTTCTAAGGCTATCGAGTTTAAGAACAACAGTGTTGTAGGTACCACAACGGCTCCTGTTGTATTCAACAGCAAGAAGGTGACTTACCACAACATCGATCTTAGAGCTGGTTGGAACTGGATTTCGTTCAACCTCAAGAACTCCGATATTTCTGATATTAACGCCTATATTGGTTCTGCTAATTGGGGCAAAAAAGACGTGATTAAGAATATGAAGGGTTTTGCTTCTTACTCTAGCAAGCAGAAGGGTTGGGTATCGGATTCGAAACTTAAACTCGACAACACCTCTATGTTTATGGTGTACTCAGAAAAGGCGCAGACGCTGACTATTTCCGGTACGCCAATCGACGTCGCTTCAACTCCGTTGACTATTGCGAAGAGCAAGTGGAACTACATCAGCTATCTGCCAACCGTCAACATGCCAATCAAGAATGCATTGGCAAGTTACGAGGCACAAGAGGGCGATGTAATTAAGTCTGTTAAAGAGTTTGCGATGTACCACAACAACAGTTGGGTAGGTTCGCTTACTTACATGGAACCTGGTAAGGGCTATATGCTCCTTAACAAGTCGACTAAAGACAAGAAGCTGACCTATCCTTCATCGGCAAGTACGTTGAAGTCTGCTGCCGTGCACTCATCAAAAGCGGCCAACCATTCTAAGAATATGAGCGTGGTTGGCTACGTAGAAGACTTGCAGGAGGGCGACAAACTCTATGCAGTTGCCAACGGTGTGGTTGTAGGCGAAGCGCTCAGCATCGATTTGGATGAGGAACAACCATTGCAGTTCATCTCAATTGAGGGCGAAGATGATACTACTAGCATCTCGTTCGTATTGGAAAGAGATGGAGTGTCGTTGCTTTCATCAACCCGTCTGTCGTATGCGTCCGATGCGGTGTATGGCTCAATCGACAATCCGGTGAACATCGTGTTCAGTGGAGTTGAGGAACCTGCCATTGCAGTTACAATCAATCCTGTCCCTGCCCAGACAGAGGCACATGTAAGTGCCCAGGTGGGTGATAGCAAGTCAGCGAAGGTAACCGTGTTCGACGTAGAGGGCAACGTAGTGTACTCAACTACAGCGGATGCAGTTGGCGGCGAGGTGGTTGTAACCCTCAACGTAACTACGTGGACCGACGGCGCCTATGTTGTTAGGGTAGAGGCCGACAGCCTGTCACAAACTCAAAAGTTAATCGTTAAAAAATAAGCGGAAAACATGAAAAAGAATATAATAAAGTTGCTTCTGCTGTTGATGGGCGTTGGCGCCGTGTGCGGTTGCTCGCACGACAAGGATGAGGTCATCTATGTGCCTATATTCTCGTCTGACACGACTAAAAAGGGCACCACTTACGACTATCCGAACTGGACAGCCAAGCAATCGGCAAATTTTTCGGTAACGATGACGGCGGTGTGTGAGTTGCCAGAGTCGTTGCAGAAGGACGCTACAAAAGATGACTATATGTCGGCCCACTTGGGAGGCGAATGTCGTGCGGTTGTCAAACCGAGCGATGGCATGTTCTTCTTGAACATTGTCGGAACGCCAGACGATAGCGGAGAACTCGACATCTATTACTGGTGTGCATCAACGAGGTACCTCTATAAGGTAAGCGAGAAGGTGCAGTTTGTTCCAAACAAGATGTATGGTTCTGTCGATGAGCCTTACGTCTTCAAGATGGAGCGGAAATAAACGGCAAGTCTGTACTTTAAATAGACAGAGGGGTATACCGGAAAAGTATACCCCTCTTCTTTTTTAGGCATGTTTTAAGGTGGTTGTCAGTCCATTCTCATGTACAACACATTTACGCTATCAGCAGATTTAGGTATAAAAAGTTATTTACTATATTTGTAATAACAATTGGCAGATAGTTGTCTGCTGTTAGTGTTTAATCTTAAACGGTTGTTGTCAATGGAGTCTGTTAAGAATTGGTATTTAAAACTACGATACGGCAAAATAAAAACACCCTATCAACATTATGTGGTAATACTTGATGGGTATGCAGATAGAGAACTACACGATTATGAATCGAATGTTTGTCCGAAAGGTAATGCGTGTATGAGCTTTAAGGTTTGGGCGAAGGATGCGGACGAGGCAGCTGAAATTGCCTGTTCTATAGCCTCAAGTATCGGCTTCCAGGTAGCAAAATCAAACCATACTGTCTTTGTTTATAGTACCAAACCCGAGCGGCCTCCCAAAGAAAATCCTTATGCGTACGATAGCAAGTTTTTCCCGTACCAAGATTAGAAAATTCTGTCGATGCTGAGTTGTTCTATTATGCTGAGAATATAAAAGAATTGGTAGTCTGCTCTAATTTAGCAGTTTACTTCCATTGTCATTCCTTGAAGTCCATCAACATTCCTGAAACCATCAAGCACATCGGTTGGAATGCTTTTGCAGATTGTTGGGAACTAACAAGTATTGAATTCCCTGACAATATGACTGAATTGAGTTCGGCTATGTTGCTAGATTGTAGAAAGTTGACATCAGTCAAACTCCCTAAAGGGCTAAAAAAATTAGAAGCGGCATTTTTCTATGGTTGTACATCGTTAACAAATATTACCCTGCCAAACACGGTCACGTGTATAGAAAATTTGGCATTTTCAGGCTACAAGTCTTTGACCTCGGTTAATATACCGGGAAATGTCTCTGTTATTGGGTGGGGGGGTATTCGACGGTTGTAAAGGTTTAAAGTTTAAAGAAGGTCTATATTTGTACGACCATGGCAAGAAATGCTATGGCTATATGGGCAACAAAAAAAGCGTAACCGAAATCATTATACCAGAAGGGGTGACCTATATTAACGAGAAAGCTTTTACAGGGTTGAAAACTTGGAACGTATCCGCATTCCCGATTCTGTCACATCTATAGGTGATTATGCATTCTCTAAATGCGAAAAGTTAAACGATGTCCGGCTACCCGGTTCAATTGTGAATTTCAAGCCGGGAAAGTGTCCGTTTGAGGTAAAATATGAGCGGGTAAAGGAATTGAATAAATTGGCTGTAATGTCCTTCCTTGAAGATTTGATTAAAGAACCTGGTTGCAAGTATTTAAAGATAACGGGTATAGGTGCCGACTGTTGCGAGTTAGCACTTGTCTACAAGAAAGTGACTTTATGGAAGGGCTTGTTCAAGACGGTCGAATTGCAATCTCAAGTTGGCGAAATAAAAGAAGTTGCAGCCAGCTTCAAGTACCAACCCAATAAAGGCAGTATCGTGATAGACGAGCCTGAAGAAGATGACTACAATTTCCACATACTACAGCCTGCCAAGCAATAGATTTTCCCGTATGTGTCATTCGGAAAACAGGTCAACAAAACCACCGTGGCATGGATGTAGTCTGCATACATACCCCTTGACAGACCAAAGGTGGTGATAAGCGTCGGGACGATGCCGTAATGTGTCTGAATGGCAGATCTGAAACTTTCAACCCTACGCCCAATGTTCAAATACTCTTCCTGCGAAAGACTGTATTCTGTTTCGCTGTACTTTATCTTACAGAGATTGATCATTTTGTCAGCACGTTCTATCAACAAGACGATTTGAGCAGGATGCTCTGAGTCTTTGCTTCGCCATGAATAGGCTTCCGTCGTTCATGGATAATTCCATCGCCATCATCTTTCACAATTACCTTGATAATGTTATCAAATGTATTCTCGCATATAGTGTTTACTCTAACCTCTTTGGCATGGACATCGTAACCATTCCAAATATACTCAGCAGTGGCCCGTTGTGGTGTATACTTATGTCCGAGTTGGTGATGAAAGTCTTCCTGCCACAGCAGAACAGATGGTTCGCTTGGTGCTGAAAGGTTCCAATAAAACTTTTGATTCCCTTCATACGGATTATAAGGTCGAAGACTATTCTTTCACGATTTTGGCCAACACGTTCAAAAAACGTACCAATCAGGAATGGGACAAAAAGTATCTCCTTTCATTTGGCCTTGTCTCTAATGCGGGGCTTCTTACAAATGCAGGAGCGTTGTTTGCGGATGACAGTCCCATGTGGCAATTACGTCTTTATTGTACCCGATGGGATGGAACGGAAAAGGGCGATGCCATCAACGATGAAGAGTTTACAGGCAATGTCCTTATGTTGCTTCGTGAAGCCATGAGTTTTGTGAAGTCAAACACCAAGAGAGGACGTGAGAAACTGCCTGATGGACGAAAGAACAAACCTGAGTATGCAGAACGTGCAGTTCTGGAAGCAATGGTAAACCATTTCATCCATCGTGACTACACCGTGATGGGTAGTGAAGTTCATCTTGACATTTACGATGACCGCCTCACTGTAACATCCCCAGGAGGGATGTACAATGGTATGCTGATTCAAGATTTAGACATCGCAGACGTATCTTCAGAAAGGCGCAATCCTATCCTTGCGAATGTGATGGCTCAGCTTGACTATATGGAGAAACGAGGCAGTGGACTCACACGCATTTGTAATGAGA
>DGTD01000072.1:14487-36950 GCA_002396385.1 Bacteroidales bacterium UBA4345 | reverse complement strand
GTGGTGGTGGCTACAACAACAACCGCGGCGGTGGCTACAACAACAACCGTCGCCCTAATGGCGGACGCCCACAGATGCGTCCTCGTATGCCACAGCCTGTTGAATACGATATCCAATACGATCCAAACGAGGAAATTCGTCTTAATAAATTCTTGGCCAATGCTGGCGTTTGTTCTCGTCGCGAGGCTGACCAACTTATTATGGCGGGTGCGATTACTGTCAATGGTAATCCTGTTACCGAATTGGGTACCAAGATTCTCCGTTCCGACAAAGTGATGATCAATGATCAGACCGTTAATCCTGACCGTCGTGTTTATTTGTTGCTCAACAAGCCTAAAGATTGCGTTACTACTACCGATGATCCTAATGCAAAGACTACGGTTATGGATATCGTTAAGAACGCTTGCCGCGAGCGTATTTACCCTGTCGGACGTCTTGACCGTAATACAACTGGTGTGCTTCTGCTTACCAACGATGGCGATTTGGCTGCCAAACTGACCCATCCTCAGTATAATAAGAAGAAGGTCTATGAAGTGGCTCTTGACCGTCCTCTGGAACCTGCCGATTTTGAAACCATCTTAAATGGTATTACTTTGGAAGATGGCGAAATTAAGGCCGACAGCCTCAGCTTTGTAGAGGAAGACAATAACAAGAAGGTTGGTATTGAGATTCACTCTGGACGCAATCGTATTGTGCGCCGTATTTTCGAACACCTTGGCTACCGTGTTATGCGTCTCGACCGTACCTACTTCGCAGGTCTTACTAAGAAAAACCTACGACGTGGCCAGTGGCGTTTCCTTTCTAACGACGAGGTTAACAAACTCCGTATGGGGTCTTTTGAATAAACTTTCGTTCTCTGATACGGGAATTTAATTTGTAACTATATAGGCGATGTGGATTGTTCTTATTCTGCATCGCCTTTTTTTATTTATTCGTCTATGTATCGATATCTGCTTCTGCTTTTTGCTTTCTGGCATGCCTTTCCTTGTCTTGCCAGCAATTACTCGAAGTACCAGTCTGCTGAAACGTCTGCCTATATCCAGAAGTATCATAAGATTGCTATCAAGCATATGAAAAAATACCGTATTCCTGCCAGTATCACGTTGGCACAGGGTATTCTGGAAAGTGGTAGTGGACGTAGCGCGCTGACCGTTGCCACTAATAACCATTTTGGCATCAAGTGTAAAAATGAGTGGAATGGGAAAACTTATTACAAGAATGATGACCGGCGGAACGAGTGCTTCCGTAAATATGACTCTGCTGAAGACTCGTTCGAAGACCATGCGCTTTTCCTGGCGCAGCGGAAGGTGTACGCGCCTTTGTTCAAATACCAGGTTACCGATTATAAAAAATGGGCGAAAGGCTTGAAAAAATGTGGTTATGCCACTAATCCGAAGTATCCGTC
Source organism: Bacteroidales bacterium UBA4345 (assembly GCA_002396385.1). Lineage (GTDB taxonomy): Bacteria > Bacteroidota > Bacteroidia > Bacteroidales > Paludibacteraceae > Physcocola. Next base: position 35,545 of record DGTD01000072.1, on the reverse strand, counting down.
TCTGCTTATCGATGTCATTAAAGCCAACAAACTGTATGTCTACGACCAAAACCCTGACAAGTATCTGAATGGGAATGACGATGAACCAACTCCCGATGGCTTGCATTCAAACAATCCACCCAAGGTCGAGAATGGGGCGCTTGCGGGGGTCGGCTGCGTAGTGGTGCAGAAAGGCAACACGCTTTATAGTCTGGCCAGGTCTGCCGGAGTTTCTGTCAACGATTTGTATGAATATAACGATTTCGACAAATCGCATGTGCTTTCTATTGGTGAGGTACTATTTGTTAGGGAGAAGAATTCCGACTACCGGCTTTCTCAGTATCACTATGTCGAGGCTGGCGAATCGCTTTGGTCAATATCGCAAAAGTATGCTATAACCCTGAAGTCGCTTTTAAAGATGAACAATCTGAAGAAGAACGCTGTCATGAAAAGCGGTCAGCGGCTTCTGCTGTATAAATAGAGAATGGAATACCTAATAAAAATTCCCAAAGCATTACGATGCTTTGGGAATTTTTTCTCTTTGATACTTTAGTTGAAATTTACTTTCTCTAATTTGTAGCCAAGCCGTTTTAAACCTATGCTGGCGCCCATAAAGAACATTACTTTGCAGGCGCTGTGGAACAGGTAGAAAGCCTGTTGGCTTTGGGGCTCGACTCCCTCGTGCCTGATGGCGGTTACCGTTGCTTCGGCCAGTTGTTTGACTTTGTCTTGAAACTGTTTCGCCTCGGTTGTCCACTTGCGGAGTCCGTATAGGTGCTCGACTATATGGTCGTCCATGTTGTCGAATCCTTGGTCGCCATAATAGCTTTTATATTCGGCATCCTTATAGGTCCCCCAGTCGGCATCCCATCCCCAGGCTACTGCCATCCCCAAGTAGAGTGCGCATCCTACCGAAAAGGTAGGGTAGTCTTGCACTGCCGGCACAGCATCGGCCATATATTCGGGTGCCAGTTCCTGCCAGCGCTTGCCGATGTCTTCTGTTTGTAGCAGTTTGTTGTCGGTCAAACCGTTATCTCTGCCTATGCGTAGCAGGTTGTCAACTAGTCTGCCTTCAAAGTCTGCAATTTGTTTATCTTCCATTTACTTAACTTGTTGGAAGGTGTATTCTGTATACTCTTTCTTGGTGTTTTCTTCATATAGGCACAGCGTCATAGTGCCGTTGGCTATTGTAACAGTTCCTTTCCTTATCTCCGGATTTTCGTCCACCTCTTGTATCAGGGTCAGCTCGTTTCCTTTTACGGTGTAGCGATAGCGCTCTTTTGCTGGGTAGCCGTCGAGTGTTACGTATTGGTAGCCGTCGTTTCTGAATTCCCACTCAGACGATTGCATCATACGGCCTTCTTGCTTATCTACGTTGCCGTTTTCATCGATTGTGACAAAGAATATGTTGGTCATCTGCCAGTTCGCTATAATCTTAGTGCTAGCGTCTGCAACTGGTGTTGGCTCGTCTTTGTCGTCGTTGTTACAGGATGGCATCATCAGGCATGCCGCAATAAGGGAGAAAATCAGCCCTGTTCTCTTTAATAAATTCCTCATTTCTATTATTTGTTTATATACTATCCATGCCTACTCTTTTTTAGGATTTTCGGCTTGTTCCTCTGTTATTTTTCCTATTGCTTGCAATTATACGTATTTTTCAGCGCTTTACCAAATCTAATAGTGTAGTTCTTAGACCCGTTTTTTCTTCAGACATGCCGAAATCAGGGCCACCACTCCCAATAACATAGGGTAGTACATGTAGGCGACAATACTGTTGGGTGCTATTTGGGCGAGTCCGGCGGCCATTAGCAGTTGTGCTCCGTAGGGAATCAGTCCTTGGGCAAAGCACGAGAAGGTGTCGAGCAGGCTTGCTGCCTGACGTTTGTCTATGCCGTATTTCTCGGTCAGCTGTTTGGCTATTGGCCCTATGGCTACTATGGCTACTGTATTGTTGGCGGTGCACAGGTCGCTTAATATAACCAGGGCGGCTATGGTCAGCTTGCCCCCACGTTCGCTTCTTACGCGTTTGCACAGGCCTTGCACAATGTAGTCAATTCCGCCGTTATAGCGGATTAGCTCTAACATGCCGCCAGCCAGCAGGGTGACTATGATTAGTTCGCTCATCCCCAGTATGCCGTTGCCCATGTGGCTCAGCCAGCCAAAAAAGTCGTAGGCTCCGCTGAAAATGCCCACAATTCCTGTAAGCACAATACCTATGCTTAAAACTATCATTACGTTTACTCCGGCTATGGCTGTTCCCAAAACGGCAAGATAGGGTGCCACTTTTAGCCACTCTGTTTCTGGCAGGTCGCCTGGTGTATGGGTCTGTTGGCCTGCGTAGATGTAATAGGCGAGCGCGGCTATGGCTGCGGGTAGGGCTATCTTGATGTTGGCTTTGAATTTGTCGCTCATTTTGCAGCCTAGGGTTTGTGTGGCCACTATGGTGGTGTCGGATATGAACGAGAGGTTGTCGCCGAAAAAGGCGCCCCCTACCACTATACCTGTTATCATTGCCAGGTTGCAGTTTGTTTGGTCTGCTATGCCTACCGCCACTGGTGTCAGTGCCACTATGGTGCCTACCGATGTGCCTACCGATAGTGATATGAAGCAGGCTGCAAGGAACAGTCCTGGCAACAATAGGCTTTCGGGTAGCAGGTGCAGTGTGGCGTTTACGGTTGCGTCTACTGCACCCATTCCCTTGGCACTGCTTGCAAAGGCTCCGGCTAGAATGAAAATCCACAACATCAGCATTATGTTTTTGTTGCCTGCCCCTTTGCTGAATTGTGTGATGCGCTGCTCAAGGCTGAGGCCTTGCGTAGTTGCCACCGCATAGACCGACGAGACTAAAAATGCGACGGTGATGGGCACTTTGTAGAAATCGCCCAACACTAGTGAGGCCAACAGGTAGCAGCATAAAAAGACTATCAGTGGCGTCAGGGCTATAAAGCTGGGCTTTCGGTGATTCTCAGATGTGTTTGTACTCATTTATATTCCAATGTTTTTTTGTTTTTTTGCTGTGTGAGGCTTCTCGGCTGCTCCTACTTTTTTGCAAATTTAGGCAATAGCGGCCGTCTTTCCCTCGTTTTTATTTAAAATTGTGTTATATTTGAATTCAGTTTATGGAGTTAACGCATGTATTCCTAACTTCAAAAAATGTACAAATGAGGCGAACCTTCTTATTTTTGGTTGCAATACTTGGAGGGGCGGTCAATGCCCTCTGTTATGGAGGAAGTAAGGCTTACCAGTTCCTTACCTTCCCCACTTCTGCAACTGTTTCGGCCCTTGGAGGCGACAATGTGTCTCTTCACAACGGCGATGTGACTCTCGTTCAGCAGAATCCAGCGCTTTTGTCTCTTGCTCCTAGTTCGTCGGTAGCGCTTTCTTATTCAAACTACATTGCCGATGCCCATTATGGTAGTGTTGTTTACGGACAGGCTATCGATAGCCTGAGTTGGTGGGGCGCTGGACTTATGTTCATGGGCTATGGCTCGTTCGACGCCTACGATGAATACGATGTGGCCGATGGTACGTTCTCTGCTTCCGATATGGATTTGTCGTTGATGTACGTGCGCCGCCTTGCATCTAATTTTTCTATGGGTATGGCCGTTAAACCGGTTTACAGCCATATTGCCGACTATTCCAGTTTCGGTTTGGCGCTCGATTTGGGGGCTTTGTACTATTTGCCCGAGAAGTTTTTCTCCGTAGGCCTTGCGCTCCGTAATTTCGGTGTGCAGTTCACTCCGTATGAAGATGAGCGTGAGTCGTTGCCTTTCGATGTGCAAGTCGGCCTTTCAAAAAAATTGGCTCATGCCCCTTTCCGCTTTAATCTGACTTATACAAAACTGAACAAGTGGAACTTCGACTATGTGAAGGAGGCTTCGCTCTATAAGTCGACTTCTTCCTATGTCGAGGCTGAATATAAGAGCGACGTTTCGTGGGGTGATATGTTGATGCGTCACATTCTTGTTGGGGTAGAGTTCATCCCGACGAAGAATTTCTCGGTGATGGCCTCATATAACCACAGACGTCACAAAGAATTTGTTATGGAAAATGCCGGTGGTGCCGCTGGTTGGGCTTTTGGTGCCAACCTGCATGTCTACAAATTCGCACTCGGAGCTTCTTATGCCATATACGGACCCGATGGTGGTGTGTTCGGCATTTCGCTTTCTTCTGCTATTAACGATTTTAGAAAAACTGGAAAATAATGAAAACAATTACTGTTGCCATCGACGGCTATTCTTCTTGTGGTAAGAGTACGGTTGCGAAAGACCTCGCCCGTGAGGTCGGATATGTGTATGTCGACAGTGGTGCCATGTACCGCTGTGTGACTCTTTTCTGCCAACAGAAGAACCTTATTGTCGACGGTAAAGTCGAAGAGGTGAAATTACGCTCTCTTCTTCCCCAGGTGAAAATAGAGTTCCGTAAAAATGATGCGGGTAGGGCCGATGCCTACCTAAATGGCGATAATGTGGAAAATGAGATCCGTTCCCTTAAGGTCTCTTCACAGGTCTCTATCGTTGCCGCTCTTCCTTTTGTGCGTGAGGCTATGGTGGCCCTACAGCAGGAAATGGGTAAGGCAAAGGGGGTTGTTATGGATGGACGTGATATAGGAACTACCGTCTTCCCTGATGCAGAACTGAAGATCTTTATGACGGCCGATCCTGAAATACGTGCGCAGCGACGCTACCTGGAACTGAAGGAGAAAGGGCAGGAGGAACCTTTTGAGGCGATTCTCGAAAACGTTAAACAGCGTGACTATATCGACGAACACCGTGAGGTAAGTCCGCTTCGTAAGGCCGACGATGCTGTCGTGCTCGACAACGGTAACATTACCCGTGAACAACAAAAAGAAATTATTCTCAAACTCTTTAAGGAAAGAGCTGGTGCTTGATTTGGAACATGAAGGTTGAGATTGACGATAATTCGGGATTTTGTCATGGCGTCGTTTCTGCTATTCGTAAGGCGGAAGAGGAAATGAAGGCCGAGGGTGCCCTTTACTGCTTGGGCGATATTGTGCACAACAGTATGGAGGTCGACCGACTGGCCAAACAGGGCTTGCACACCATCGACCACGAAACTTTCGCGGCTCTTTCCAATACACGTGTGCTCCTTCGGGCCCATGGCGAACCTCCCTCCACTTACGAGGTGGCCAGACGTAATGGCATTACTATTGTCGATGCTACATGTCCTGTGGTCTTGCACTTGCAGCAGACTATTAAGAAGGCTTTCCTTGAATCAGATCCCGATAAAACACAAATCGTTATCTACGGCAAAATTGGTCATGCCGAGGTGAACGGACTCGTCGGACAGACGAATGGTTCTGCTATTGTTATTGAGGGCCCCGACGATTTAGATAAGGTCGACTTTAACAAGAACATCAAACTTTTCTCACAGACCACCAAGTCTATCGATGGGTTCAAGGCTGTTGTCGACCTGATTAAGGAACGTATCAACCCAGGTTGTGACTTCCAGTTCAACGATACCATTTGCCGGCAGGTAGCTAACCGTATTCCTAAAATTGTAAAATTTGTTGCCCAACACAATTTGGTGTTCTTCGTCTCTGGAACTAAAAGCTCTAACGGACGGGTGCTCTTTAATGAGTGCAAGCGGCACAACGACAATATAGTTATGATTTCCGGACCCGACGAAATCGATTTCTCGCTCCTCAATGGGGTCGAGTCGGTGGGCATTTGTGGGGCTACTTCCACTCCGAAATGGTTGATGGAGGAGGTAAAAAAGGCTATTGTCGACTATATGGAACGCAAAGCCTGATTCTGTAGGTTGGTGGCTGTGGCCTGTTGTCGGCTGGTGTGACAGTGCCCGAATAATGTCCTTCACCTTCCTTGGTTAGGGTGGGGTGTTGGGCTTAATGGTTTCCCTCTGCCGTTTTTTATGTTGTTTACGGCAGATGTGGCCGATTAGCTTGCAATTCGCAACCCCTTCTTAAAAACATATGTTTTTAGGTGTTTTCGTTATGTGATAAAAGAATAAATAATCTAATTTTGCGGTATTCTAATTTGGTTTAGGTCTATGGACATGGATTTCACGATTAAAACATTAGGTGAATGTAAAATTAAATCACCTCTGCTTTTGTCTAAAGTTAAGGGTGATGGTATCTACGATTTTGTGGAAGATGGCGAACGCGTACTTTACTCCAATTCGCTACACGATGTGATGAACGCCGTTAAAAACGGTCAGGACTTGGTTTCTTTCGAAAAGCCGGGACCTAAGGACTTCCTTTATTTCGAACCTGCTAAAACTAAAGTGGCTATTGTCACCTGCGGTGGCTTGTGTCCTGGTCTGAATAATGTGATTCGTGGCTTGGTTACGCATCTTTATAACCAATATGGAGTCAGAAATGTGGTTGGTGTCCAGTACGGATATGCGGGCTTTAATCCCGATAACCATATTCCGTTCATCAATTTGGACCCTGACTTGGTCGACGATATCCATAAAGATGGTGGTAGCATGCTGGCGTCTTCCAGAGGTGAACAACCTTACGAGGTTATTGTCGATACGCTGGAAAGGAACAATATCAACATCTTGTTTTGTGTCGGTGGCGATGGCACACTCAAGGGTGCCCATGGCATTTATCAGGAAATTGAGCGCCGTGGCTTGAAAATTGTGGTGGCTGGTGTGCCTAAGACTATCGATAACGATATCAACCTTATTGAAAAGTCGTTCGGGTTCGAATCGGCTTTCACTGCCGCACAAAGCATTATCTTGAATGCGCATTACGAGGCTAAGGGCGCTATTAACGGTGTCGCACTGGTGAAACTGATGGGACGTGACTCTGGCTTTATTGCCGCTAACGTGGCTTTGGCTGTGCCCGATGTCAACTTCTGTCTGATTCCGGAAATGGATTTCGACCTCGATAACCCTGAAACTAAAAACGGTTTCCTCAACTTGTTGGAAAAACGTTTGGAACGGAAAAAACATGCGGTGATTGTGGTCGCTGAGGGTGCCGGACAACAGTTCTTCGAGGGCGAACGTAAAAAGGATGCTTCTGGAAACATCTTGCACGAGGATATCGGTATCTTCATGAAGAACCAGATTACCGACTACTTCAACAAGAAGCATATTCCTATTAGTGTGAAGTATATCGACCCTAGCTACATCATCCGCAGCATTCCTGCTAATGCTAACGACAGCAAATTCTGCGAACAACTGACACAAAATGCTGTTCATGCCGCTATGGCCGGACGTACCGACTTTGTGGTGGGCTATTGGAATGGGGCTTTCACCTTGTTGCCTATCGAGGCCGCAACTTCGCAACGTAAAAAGGTCAACTTGGAGGGTGAGTTCTGGTGGAGTGTTGTTGAGGCTACCGGACAGCCTATGAAGATGAAGTAAACGGATTCATATAAGGAAAAAGAGCCAATCTGGAAACGGATTGGCTCGTTTTGTTAATAAACAGGAAACGCATTATGCTTAAATTTTCAAAAAAAGGCGAGAACGAATGTGCGGTTGTTGGTTACGAAGGTGACGTTACAACGGTTTCTATTCCAGATTCTGTAGAAATTGAGGGTAGGAAATACTGTGTGACTGAAATTGAAGCGGAAGCTTTTAATATGTGTAAACATGTCACTTGCATCGAGATTCCGGCTTCAGTTAAAAAAATAGGCAATAGTGCTTTTTGTCTTTGTTCTTCGCTTGAAAAGGTTACGTTAAACGATGGGCTTGAAGAAATTGATAGATTCGCATTCTCCTTTTGCGAGAATTTGACTGAAGTCATCATCCCACAGTCAACCAAACTGATTGGAGACGGCGTTTTTAGAGAATGTAGAAAACTGGCTAAAGTACGGTTACCCGATGGTTTGACACGGTTAGGTCGCGATTTTTTCTCCCGTTGCCTGTCTTTGTCCGACATCAACTTTCCCGAATCTTTAACCCATATCGGTGCTGATGCCTTTTGTCTGTGTCAAATGCTTCCCGACCCTCACCTACATTCCCTTGAAGAAATTGGTGACTCCGCATTTTACGGGTGCAAACTGTTTGAACCCAGAATACTATTCTACGCCAACAACACCAAATGTTATGGTTGGGTAGGCGATCCCAATAAGTGTACTGAAGTGGAAATACCTGCCACAGTAACCCATATCAATAGTTTGGCTTTTTGCAATTGTAGAAAAGTGAAGTCTGTTGTGTTGCCTGAGGGCATAACAGAAATTGGACAATACACTTTCGCCTCTTGTAACGGACTGACTGAGGTTCGGCTGCCAAGTACGCTGAAGTCCATTGGCTATGAGGCTTTCAGTTACTGTATCTCGTTGACAAAAATCAAAATACCCGATGGCGTGACCGAGGTTGCGGACACCGCGTTCCAAGGTTGCAAGAGGCTGGTTGACGTTGAAATGTCACCGTATGCCGTATTCGGTGTCAAACTATTTGGAAAAGCTCCTTTTGCTATTAAATACAAGCGTGTTATTGAGTTGAACAGCCTGTTGGTAAAGACTCTTGCAAAAGACCTTTTTAAGAAAAATAAATTAAAGGGATTTAAGGTGACGGGCGTTGGTATGCATAGTGTCAGGCTGACCTTGTCTATTGGGAAGACTGAGTATTGGAGTGGTTGCCTATTAATTGAAGATCTACCTTCTAAGGTGGAATTCTTGAAACAAAAACTCGAGGAGGCAAGAAGGGCTGTTCCCGATGCTCCTGCCTCTTTATCCTAACTTCTGAATCCTTTAGTAATCCAATAAAATTCTACTTTGTAAGTAAGTTTGATGATTTTGTCAGGATATTGTATGCCTCATTAATCATCACCATCTATCGTTTGGTTGAATTGATGTGATTCGCATACCAAGGGCATAAAAAAATGGCGTGAATAGAGAGCGGTCCATTCCTTGTTGTCTGTTACTTTACTTCGAAGCCCGCTTTCTTCAAATCTTCCCAATAGAGTGGATACGATTTTGAAACCACTTGTGCGTTGGCAATCTTTATGCTGCCGTTTCTCAAACAGACTGGTGCGAAGGCCATGGCCATGCGGTGGTCTTCGTAAGTGGCAATTTGCAGGTCTGTCGCTGGTTCGCAGCGTTTTCCGTCCCATGCTAGCACTCCGTCTTCGGGTTCGGTCACTACGTAACCCAGTTTGGCCATCTCGTTAATCAGTGCGGCTATGCGGTCGGTTTCTTTTATCTTCAGGTTGCCCAGTCCGCTAAAGCGGAAAGTGGTGCCTAACATGCAGCACGTTACCACAAAGGTTTGTGCCAGGTCGGGTTGTTCCACCAGGTTCTCTTCATAATGGGCTACTGGGGTACCCGTCTTGGTCAGTTTTACGGTGTCGCCCTCAAAAGTGGTATTGATGCCCAGCGGACGGAACAGGTTGGCAATCTGGCTGTCGCCCTGCACACTCGGGTTGTAGAGTCTTGGCAGCCTTATTTCCTGCTCTTCTGCCAGTGCGGCTATCTCGTACCAGTAGCTGCTGGCCGACCAGTCGCTTTCCACATCCATATCTTTGGCGGTGTATTTCTGTGGGGCTATTTTCACGGTGTTGCCTTCCATGCTCACTTTTGCACCGAACTGTTCCATCAGTTGCTTGGTCATCAGAATGTAGGGTAGCGATACCAGTTTGCCTTTCAGCTCCAGTTCTAACCCTTGTTCCATAGTTGGGGCTACCATCATCAGTGCACTGATGTATTGGCTGCTTACGCTGCTGTCGAGTTCTATGTGTCCGCCACGTAGTTTCCCACCCTTAATTATTAGCGGAGGAAAACCTTCTTCGCCCACATAGCCGATGTTGGCGCCTGCCTCGTTCAGCGCGTCCACCAGAATCTTGATGGGGCGTTTGCGCATGCGCTCGCTGCCCGTAATGGTGTGTGTGCCCGGTTGCTGGCTGTAGTAGGCCGTAAGGAAGCGCATAGCGGTGCCTGCGGCGCCAATGTCCACGTGCGTGCCGTCGCTTTCCAGCGCCTTGACCATTACGTCGGTGTCGTCACATTGGGCTATATGGCCCAGTCTGGCTGGCCGTTCGCTCAGCGCGTTCATAATCAGCACGCGGTTGCTGATGCTTTTGCTGCTGGGCAGGTCTATAGTTGCCTTTATGTTGTTGCCTTCCGGCTTCTTTATCTCGTAATCCATTGTGTTTTCTTGTTGCCCCAAAATTAAAGTCCAACCACGTCTCGGTAATAGTCGATGGCTTCCAGTATGGATTTTTTCTCCACGTCCTGGTTAATCTTAATATCGCCAATGCCTTTTTCTCCCAGCAGGGTGAAGAGGATGCGTCCGTCGCCCACGTTCTTTTTGTCGTGGGTCATCAGTTCGTAGAGGTGGTCATACACTTTGCAGCCCACGTTCATGGCACCGTAGTTTTCTTTAATCAGGTGTACGGCTTCGCGCATCAGTTCCTTCGGAAATCCGCAGAACTTGTGGCTTAGGTAGAGTTCGGGTATCATGCCGTAGGCAACGGCGTAGCCGTGCAGTATAGGTGCTCCGCTTTCCATTGCGTAGCTTTCGAAAGCGTGGCCTACTGTATGGCCGAAATTCAGGGCTTTGCGTATGTTCTTCTCGTAAGGGTCAATTGCAACAATCTTTTCCTTTACGGCGATGGAGTCTCTGAGCAGTGTGCTGAGTTGGCTGTAGTCGATGTGGTCGAGGTCAAACGCCAGCATATCGTGCCAGTGCTTTTCGTCGCTGATGAGTCCGTGCTTAATCATCTCGGCAAAACCCGAACGGAAGTTCTTGTCATCGAGTGTGCGGAAGGTGTTCACGTCTATCAGTACGCTTTGGCTGGAGTTGATGACGCCAATCTCGTTTTTCAATCCGCAGAAGTTGATGCCCGTTTTCCCACCTACTGCAGCGTCAACCGCCCCTAGCAGGGTAGTGGGTATGTTCACATAGTCCATTCCGCGTTTGAAGGTCGATGCCGCAAAACCGCCTAGGTCGGTCACCATACCGCCGCCCAAATTTATGAGCATACTCTTGCGGGTCGCCTTGTTCTGGCTCAGAAAGGTCCATACGCTGGCAAGCGCCTCCAGTGTCTTGTGGTCGTCGTTTGGCTTTATCTCTATGGTTTTTACCTTGCTGAAAAACTCGTCTTTTTCAAGTAGGGGCAAACACATTTTTTTTGTGTTGCTGTCTACCAGAATATAGACTTGTTCGGGGGTCCTGTCCTTTACTTCGTTGCGTAATTCGTCTGTCAGACGGCCTTCGCACATTACTACGCGCTGCTCGCTCATATTATCGTATTTTGTTCTTTTGTTGCGGTTATTTACAAAATTACGAAATTTCTGCTCCAATCTAGTGCTGTATTTTCATAAAACTGTTGACGGACGCTGCTTCCTGTTGCCCTTAGCGGATAAACACTAGTTGGCTTTTGCCATTCCAGCGGAGTAGGTATATTCCGCTTCTTAGTGTCAGTTCCTTATTTTTGCCTTGGTAGACGGGGCTGCCCTTAATGTCGTATAGGGCAATGTCTCCCTTATATCCGTCTAGTCGTAGGGTGTGGTTGTCTGTGAAAGGAACCGCCTTTCCGGCTGTCTCCAGCCCGTTGCCGCTGCAGTCGGTTTCTAGTCCGCACGTGGTGCATCTGTATATTGTTTTCCCGTCCTCTTTTACCTGTGTGAAGTCGTGGTCGAAGGTAGCAGGTTTGGCTTGGATGTCTGAGAGGTTTTGTGGGTCAATCTCATAAAACACCAGGTTCTCGGGTTTTAGCTGGCCGATGGCGACGTACCACACAATTTTCCCGTTGAAAAGCACTGGCTGGCAGTCCGACAGGTTGCCGATGCAGGTGTACACTTCTTCGTAGTTCCCGTTAGCGTCTAGCTCGGTGTAGAATACTTTCTCGGTGTTGTCTGTCCATAACAGCAAGAAGCGGTTGTCGTCCATCTTTACGAGTTTCGGGGTGTGCACCCTTGTTTGTTCGTTTTCGTACTGGGTGATTTTTGTGATGACCGGTTCACCGAAGTTGTCACCGTCTTGGGGTACTACACTGACGTAGATGTTGCGGTAGTTGACGGAAACGGCCGAGTCTAAACAGTTATAGACCAGAATGTAGGTCGAATCGGAAAACTCCAGGCCTCCCATTGAGACGCCAGTAGCATTTTGTCCTATCTTACCAGGTATTTCTTGCACTGTGCAGTGGTTGAATGCGCAGTCTACTTTCTTTTCGCTGGTCTTCTTTTTGCATCTGCCGAGGTAGATGCCGCGCGGGTAGGCGTCGCCCAAACTGGCGACTACCAGGTGGTCGTCTTTCACTCTCACATACGCGTCGAACGAGTGGCTGGTATAGCCGTAGCCTTCGTTGATGACCCTCGTTTGGGAATCCACTATCTCCATGGTGTTTTTGTCTACCTGTATGGTGACTGAGGCCTGGTGGTTTTTCCCGTCTTTCTCGCTTTTGTACATCTTGTGCGAACTCCTTACGAAGAGGTAGTCGCCCTCGTCTGTCATTCGTGTGGCCGACGATCGCATTGGCTCCACAGTGTTCGCTCCGAGTAAACCTCCGTAGCCAAGCAACTGCCAATTGTTGTTATACTTGGTTATGCGGAACACTTCCACCGTGTCTTGCTCTTCCGGGTTGTCTTGACCTGTCAGCACGTAGTAGTTTCCATCGCTTCCCGCATGGAAGGCTCCGAATTTAGGGAGGTCAAGCTCAACGTTGAGGGTGTCGGTACAGTCATATTGCTCGTTGAAGTACATGACACCTATTGTGCCGTTGCCTCTGTCTTCAACACGCATCAGCCGGCCGTCTGCGGTTTCGGTTAGGTACGATTCAACGGTTTTGCTGTAATACGTGGTGTAGTCTTGTTTCTCTTTGTTACTCTTTTTCCACATAAAACTGCATTCAGGCTTGGCTGTGGTTAGTTGGGGTAGAAATGCAAAAAAAATAGCAGTTAGAGGTATGAGTTTTTTCATAAGTGTTTAGTTCTAATGGTTAATATAGTTAAATATAGCGCTTATTTTACCGATAACAAATCTTTTCGCCAGTTTTTCTCCGTTCTTCTCTCTTTTCTCTTCCCTCCTCATTCTCGTTTCATTTCCTTATCTTTGCATCTGGTTTTCCTATTTTTTACTATGGCAAAGAAAGAATACATCCTAAAAAACCGCGAGTGGCTCGAGGCTAAGGCTAAGGAAGATGGCGTTTTGCCGCTTCCAAAAGGTATTTATTATAAGGTTTTGGTGTCGGGTGACAAAACGTCGCGACAACCTGGTCTAAACAGTATGGTGACTGCCCACTACAGGGGTAGGACCATTAATGGCAAACTGTTCGACAGCAGTTTTGGCGGACATCCGTTCACCTGTCGGTTGTCGGACCTGATTGAGGGATGGATTATTGCCATGCAACAGATGCATGTGGGCGACCGCTGGGAACTCTACATCCCACAAGAAATGGGGTACGGCTTATTCAACCAACCTGGCATTCCGGGTGGCTCTACGCTTATTTTCGAGGTGGAACTGCTTGGTGTGTCTTGAATAAACGATGAAATCTTAAACACTTTCGACAACTACATTTATGGAACACGATTCTATTCAAGAACAAATCCTCATTCGTATAACAGGTAAAGACCGCCCTGGCCTTACTGCTTCGGTTATGGCTATTCTGGCACGATATCAGGCTAAAATCCTCGATATCGGACAGGCCGATATCCATAGTACGCTTTCGTTGGGTATTCTTATCCGCATCAGCGAGCACAATTCCGGTTCGGTTATGAAGGAACTTCTTTTCAAGGCTACTGAACTCGGCGTGAATATCGGTTTTGAGCCTATTACCGACGACGACTACGAAGATTGGGTCAACCAGCAGGGAAAAAACAGGTTTATCCTTACCCTTATCGGACGCTCGCTTTCGGCTGGGCAAATTGAGGCGGCTACACGTGTGATTGCCGGGCAGGGACTGAACATCGACTCTATTCTGCGACTCACTGGGCGTATCTCTATTAAGAACCCCGATAAAAATACACGTGCCTGCATCGAGTTCTCGCTCCGTGGCAATCCGACCGACAAGGCTGGCCTTCAGGCCGAACTTATGCGGCTCTCTTCCTCTATGGGCTTCGATTTCTCGTTCCAGCGTGACGATATGTACCGCCGTAGCCGTCGCCTTATCTGTTTCGATATGGATTCTACGCTGATCCAAACCGAATGTATCGACGAGTTGGCCGAAAGGGCGGGCGTGGGCGAACAGGTGAAGGCGATTACCGAAAGCGCTATGAGGGGGGAAATCGACTTTAAGGAAAGTTTTACACGCCGTGTCGCTTTGTTGAAGGGACTGGATGTGTCTGTCATGCAGGATATTGCAGACCATCTGCCAATTACCGAAGGTGTCGACCGGCTGATGGAGGTCTTGAAGCGTTGCGGATATAAAATTGCCATTCTTAGTGGTGGTTTCACGTTCTTTGGCGAACAGTTGCAGCGAAAGTTCGGCATCGACTACGTGTATGCCAATAATTTGGAGGTGGACGAAAACGGCAAACTGACCGGACGCTTCCTGGGCGATATTGTTGACGGTCACCGGAAGGCTGAACTGCTTAAACTCATTGCACAGGTTGAGAAGGTCAACCTCGAACAGACCATTGCTGTGGGCGATGGCGCCAACGACTTGCCTATGCTCGGCGAGGCCGGATTGGGTATTGCCTTCCATGCCAAACCACGCGTGGTGGCCAACGCTAAACAGAGCATCAATACCATTGGACTCGATGGCGTCCTTTATTTCTTAGGTTTTAAAGACAGCTATATGGGCATCTGATGATGACGTTTTGCTAACTGGGGATGGCCTTGATTCGTATTCAGGGCTTCCCCATTGTAAACGCTTGCTTTTTTGCCATATATTGTGAAAAATGATTATTTTAATGTAATTTAGTTCATAAAATTGGCGTGTGAACATATCTGGCATTTGTGGTTACCGTTGCGCTGTGTTGTTTAATCCCTATTCCTTTTGTATATGAGGTTAAGATTTGATAAAACCGATTTTTTAACCCTGGTTTTTCTTGGAGCCGTCTCCATATGTTGGTACTTTGGAAAGGCTGGTGATAAAAAAAAGCCTGATGACAACCGTATGCTTGTTTCTGTTAGCGGTGATGTGGACGGACATGCTTATGTGGACCTCGGTTTGCCCAGTGGAACAAAATGGGCGACTGTAAACGTGGGGGCGCATACTAACGACGATTGTGGCTCTTTTTTCTCGTGGGGTGAGACTGATTCTTGGAAAAATTATGATACCCTTACACATATTGGTAAGTCTGCCGATTTGGTGGCCTTAGACTCTGTTTTCGATGCAGCTTATGTCAATTGGGGTACGAACTGGCGTATGCCTTCCGACGAAGAACAAAAAGAACTGCTGGATGGCTGTTATTGGAATTGGGTCGATGATGAAAAAAGTCTGCTTGTGGGACTGCTTGGCACTTCCAAAACCAATGGAAATACCATCTTCCTGCCTGTTACTGGTTTCTCCACTTCTACTAACCGTAATACCATAAGTTTTAATAAGCCTCGTGATGGCTTTTATTTGTCGTCGGTGCTTGGTGCTTATCCCGATAGTGCTTTCGTCTTTTCTTTTTCTGAATATAAAAAGGCACGCATCGCTTATGGCTGTTGTTCCGATGGTTTTTGTGTCCGTGCTGTCGTAAATGACGGAACCGAGAAACATACCGTGAGTTTCTATGTCGATGACTTCTTGATTTGTCGCAAACGGGTGAGTGTTGGGGCGGATGCCTCTATCCCTGATGATGAGCCCCCTTCCCTATACGGATGTAAATTCTTGGGCTGGTCCGATTCTTCTTTTACAAACGTACAAAAAGACTTGGTGGTTAACGCCCGCTTCCAGACTAAAAAGAAGACGGAAGGAGGAGCAATGGTCAGTGGACAAGTCTGTGGACACGAGTATGTTGATCTCGGCTTGGCCAGTGGCACGCTGTGGGCCACTTGCAATGTGGGGGGAAAAGCCCCGTCTGATTATGGTGACTATTTCGCCTGGGGCGAGACTAAGAATAAGGATGAATACAATTTGCGTTCCTACAAATGGCGCAATTATTTGACCAACTGCCTGACAAAGTATTATGAAGATGATTTGAAGGAACTCTTACCTGCCGACGATGCAGCTTCCGTCAATTGGGGCGGGAAATGGCGTATGCCCACTTCATTGCATTTGAAGGAACTGTACTATGGCTGTTTTTGGACCCGGGTCTGCGACTTCAACCACTCTCACGTGTCTGGCTGGGTAGGTCAGTCAAAAAAGAACGGAAATTTTATCTTCCTGCCTGCGGCGGGCTCCTATTATGGCCGTGAACTTCGTCTTTTAGGTAATGCGGGTTTTTATCTGTCTTCTTCTATTGGGGTGAACAAGAATCATGTTGACATTCTGTATTTTACTGATAGTAATATGAACTGGGGTAGTATGGAAGGCAGGCGTTTCTGGGGTAGTAGTGTCCGGCCTGTCTGTTTCCCATAATAATGCCGTTGCTTGCAGCCCTTAAAAATTGGCGCTTCTTCCTTATGGGTGCCTGATTGGCGTATATAATGCCGTTTTGCTTATTTTTAGTGCTGTTTTGCTCTTTGCTGTACCAGCGGTTAAATGCATCTTTGCAATTGCTAAAGGCGGCTCATTTCCAATTCTCTTGTCTGCGTTGGAGTGGTGGTCTCGCCTTTTTATGGTTTGTATTTAACAACTTAGAACTGGAGTATATGATTAATACATTGGTATTTGATTACGGGGGCATTATTGTCAACATGGACTGGCATTTGTTGAGGAATGCGCTTTCCGAAGTGGGGGTTTCGTCTTTCAAGTCGTTCCTTTACAGGAAAAAGATAAAGACGCTTATGAACCGTTATATCAACGGGCTTGAGCCTGATGATGCGGTTATGGACGATATTCTGGCTATCTGCCGGCCGGGCACGACTGTGGCGCGGGTCAACGCCCTTATTTGCACGTTGTGCGGTAATATACCCGCCAGCCGTTTGGAGGCTTTGGTGCGATTGAGAAGTATGTACAAGGTCTATCTGCTCAGTAATATCAATAGCTTCTTGTGGGAACAATGTTTGGCTAAGATGAAGGCTTTGGGTTATAACGTCGACGACTGTTTTGACCAGGTTTTCCTTTCTTACAAGATGGGTGTTGCAAAGCCCGGACTGCAAATTTACCGGATGGTGGAGTCGGCTACCGGGCTCGTACCGCAAAATACGTTGTATTTTGACGATAATGCCGATAATTGCGCTGCTGGAAAACGTTTGAACTATCGGACTATACATGTGCGTGAAAACCGGCTTGAGGACTATTGGAACCTGATTCCTGAATTTAGAACTGTTGTCGGTGACAGGCTTTAGATTGTAGCCCAATAAAAAATGGGGGAAGATGCCTTTGGCGCCTTCCCCCTATCTCTTTTGCTATTGTAGCCGTTTTACTTGATGTCTTTTACCATTGCCATAAATTCCTTGCTTGGCTTGAATGAAGGAATGTTGTGCTCTGGTACAATTACAGATGTCTTTGCACTGATGTTACGGGCAACTTTCTGCTTTCTGGTCTTCAAACCAAATGTGCCGAAACCACGCAAATATACATTCTCGCCTTTTATAAGTGAACTCTTAACAATTTCCATGTAGCCTTCTACTACCTTCAATACATCATTACGGTCAATGCCTGTGTTTGCGTTAATTGACTCTACAATTTCTGACTTTGTCATTTTTCTTATATATTTTACACTACAAAATTAGAAAATATTTATCAACAATACAACATTTTCTGTCCCTCTAAACGCTGCAACTGTTCTTATTTCAGTTTTATTGTGTTATTTTAGAGGTTTTACTGCTTGTTTTGCTCCTTGCTGTCTTACTGGGGCAGCATTACCACCTTTATCTCGTTCCCTTGTTTTACCAAATCGGCCAGGGTTTTTCTTATCTTTTCCGCTGTCAGGTGGGCCACTGTTTCTTCAAAACCGTTCTCTTCGTCTAATCCGTCTTTCAGGTAGGTGGCGACTATGTTTTGCCAGTAACGGTTCTCGCGTATGCTTTCCTTGTGGTTTTTCTGCATAATCTCTTTGGTCTTTTGCAGGTCTTCTTCTTTTACACCGTTTGCCACTATGCTGTCAATCTCTGAATTGATTATTGGAAGCAGCTTGTCTTCTACTGCGGGGTCGGTGTCGAAACTCATCTGAAGGGTTGCCAGGTTTTCCGGCCTGTTGCTTATGCCTGCTCTCACGCCTACACCGTAGGTGCCTCCTTCTGTCTCGCGCATCGACTCCAGATAGCGTGTGTAGAGTATGTTCTTTATAGCCTGCATAATGATTTTGTTTTCCAGTGTGGGTTCCATGTGGCCGGTCAGGTAGATGAAGTTGCTCACCTTCTTGGTCTGCAGTTCTTTCTGGAAACGGTTGTCGACCTTCCCTTTCGGTACGCGTACTCCGTGGTCTATCCATTTCAATCTGCCTTTTTGTGCTTTAAGTCCGCCAAAGTAGGCGAGTATGTTCTGTTTCTCTTTCTCTTTGTCGATGTTGCCTGTCAGCACCACGGTAAAGTCTGCAGGGTTGTTGAAGCACTTCTTGAAGAAGGTCAGTGCGTCGCCTTGCCTTACTTTGTTCAGTTGTGTGGTGTCGAAGGTGGCGCAGCGGGCGTGGTGGTTGCCTACTACTGCATTTACACTGTCGCCGAAGGCCGATGCAGGGTCTTTCGTGCGGTTCACCAGGGCAGTGCGGTATTGGTTTATTATCGAGGCGTAGCCGTCGTTGTCGGCCCTTACCCCGGTAAAGTGCAGATAGGCCAGTTGCAGCAGGGTCTCGAAGTCCTTTACCGAAGAACTGCCTGCTAAACTGTGTTCATAAGTCGAGATGCGCGGACTTATGCCTACCATCTTACCAGCAAGCGCCTTCCGAAGGGCTATCGCATTGAATTTGCCCAATCCGTTGTTTTCCACTATGTCGTCGCTGATTTGCGCCGACGGCAGTTTGCCCAAGTCGCTTTCAAGCGAGGCTCCGCCTTCGCTGAAGGCGTATAGCAGTATCTCGTCGTCTTTGAAGTCGGTTGGTTTGAATACGATGCGCATACCGTTGCCCAGTGTCCACATCTCGTAACCGAGTTTCTCGTTCTTGGTCGTGGACTTTATTTTACCGGCTTTCGGCTTTTTGTCGACAAGCGGCTCGTTGGTCACTTTGTCTACATAGGTGTTGACCTGCAGATTGGTCATTCCTTTCAGTTGGGTTAGGACTCCGGCTTCGGTGAAGATGCTCTTCAGAGCGTCGTGTCCCATTATCTCTACGGTGATGTTCTCTTCTCCGAAGAAGTATTTTTGCAGCATGCCGTTGACCTCTGTCAGACCAATGCCGGGCAGTATTTCCTGTATCTTCGCATATTCCCATTCAATGCCGGGTACGGGCTCGAAGTCGAGGAAGTTGCGCTTGTATTCGTTTACATAAGCCTTGTTGCTTTGGTTCTCCCGCTCGTTGAATGCCTTCTCCATGGCGCTGAGCGTTTCGGCTTTGGCACGGTCAAGTTCGCTTTGGGTAAATCCGTAGCGGCGTACACGTTCGGCTTCCAGTAGCAGACGGTCGAAGGCTGCTTTCTCTTTCCCCTCGGTGGCTATGGCGTATAGGCTGAAGGCGTCGCGGGTCCGGACCAGCTCACCATAGTTGGCGGCTGCTTGCGACCATGGCGAGTTGGCTTCCTGGCACACTTCGCTCATGCGCTCGCCCAGCATGTGTTCTACCAGATTGCTTAGCGTTGAGTACAGGTAGCCCCATTCGCTTGCTTTCACTGCGTCGGGTAGCGGACGGTGGCGGTATTCCAGGTCCAGTATGGTTTGTTTGGCTTCCGGGTCGGTCAGTATGGCCACAATGGGCTCTTTGTTGTCTTCTATCTCGTAGTAGGGGCGTTTGGCCGGATTTATCCGCTTGGGTATGTCGCCAAACAGTCGCTTGACCTGCTGTTCGACGGAGTCGGCGTTTATGTCGCCCACAATGGCGATGGCCTGCAAGTCCGGACGGTACCATTTCTTGTAGTAGGCGCGCAGTGTGTCGTAGGGAAAGTTGTTGATGATGGCGGTGTCGCCTATCACGTTGCGCTTCGCGTATTGCGAATTCTTGAAGAGGATGGGGAGCGAGGCGGTCCACATACGGCGGTTGGCCTTGTTGCGGGTGCGCCACTCTTCGCGTATAACACCGCGCTCTTTGTCTATCTCGCTGTCTTCAAGCGATAGGAAGCACGACCAGTCGTGCAGCACCAGCAGGGCTGTGTCTATTATCCCTTGGCGGTAGGTGGGGACTGCGTCGAGGTTGTAGACGGTCTCGTCTAACGAGGTATAGGCGTTGATGTTCGAGCCAAATTTCACTCCTACGCTCTCCATATATTCGATGATGGTCTTGCCGGGCAGGTTCTTGGTCCCCTGAAATGCCATGTGCTCTAAGAAGTGTGCCAGACCGTTCTGGCTGTCTTCTTCCAGTATTGCGCCTACGTCCTGTATAATGTAGAAGTGGGCTCGCTCTTTCTCTTTCCCGTTGTGGCGTATGTAGTAGGTCATGCCGTTGGGCAGCACTCCGTAGTGGAGTTGTGGGTCCATGGCGATTGGCTTCATCTGAAACTTGGGCTGTGGTTGTGCGACTGCGCACAATCCGGCTCCTGCTATAAGTAGTGTTGTCAGTATTTTTCTCATGATGTGTTTTGTCCGTATAATTAAGCTGAACAAGATTCTCTCACAAATATAACGTTTTCTCCCGCCTCTCCGTATGTCTTCCTCCCCCTTTTTTGTAATGTTCTGAATGTGTGTCGCTGTTCCTTTTTGTAATTGGCTGGTGTTATAGGGGAGCGTATATTGGTCGGTTGCCCATCGGTTGGTTTCGTTGCCCTGAAAACAAAAAAGACTGCCAAAACTGGCAGTCTTTGTTCCGTTATCGGGCTTGTAACTTACTCTGCTGATGTAGCAGCAGGTACCACGTTAACGTATGACTTGTTGTCTTTCTTTCTCTTGAATTCAACAACACCGTCAACAAGGGCATACAAAGTATGATCTTTGCCGATGCCTACGTTTACGCCTGGATTGTGTACAGTACCGCGCTGGCGAACCAGAATGTTGCCGGCTTTTGCGAACTGACCACCGAAAAGTTTCAAACCAAGTCTCTTGCTGGCCGATTCGCGGCCGTTCTTAGAGCTACCTACACCTTTTTTA
>DGTD01000072.1:13528-14442 GCA_002396385.1 Bacteroidales bacterium UBA4345 | reverse complement strand
ACACCTTTTTTATGTGCCATTTCTATTTTCCTCCTATAATTTAAGCAACAACGTCGTTAATTTGGATTTCAGTGAAGTACTGACGGTGGCCGTTCAACTTGCGAAGGCCTTTTCTTCTCTTCTTGTGGAATACAAGAACTTTGTCGCCCTTAACGTGTGAAAGCACTTTTGCGCTCACTTTTGCACCGCTTACGGTAGGAGTTCCTACGGTAATGGTACCGTTGTTGTCGATTAACAAAACTTTTTCGAACTCGATGTCAGAGTTCAACTTTGCATCTTCTTCTGCGTTGTTTGCGTCGTGAAGGCGCTGAACGAACAATTTCTGGCCCTTTTCTACCTTGAACTGCTGGCCAGCAATTTCTACAATAGCGTACATTTTTTATAAAATACTATTATGTTTTTTCCGGTGGCGGCATACGTTTTGTCTGCTCTTTTTCGGCCACGATAGGAAATCGGTTGCAAAATTAGGGCTTTTATCCCTAATTTCCAAATTGTTCCTGTCTATTTCTAATACTTTTGCTCCAATATCCCGCTCTCTACGCCTTTCTTTGCCTTGTCCTGCCTTTTTTGGCGCTTTGGTGTGTATGGTTGCGCTGGCAACTCCTTTGTCCGGCTTCTATCGTCATAGACTGCTGGCGCAGGTGTTTCTGTACCGGAGGCCTAGTTTACCCTTGTTATTCTGGCGCCTAGTGCGTTCAGTCGCTCGTCTATGCGCTCGTATCCGCGGTCTATCTGTTGTATGTTGCTGATGGTGCTGGTGCCGTTGGCGCTCATTGCCGCAATCAGCAGGGCAATGCCGGCGCGGATGTCGGGCGAGCTCATCTTTGCTGCGCGTAGCGCGTTCTGGCGGGCAAGACCTATTACCGTGGCACGGTGTGGGTCGCAAAGTATGATTTGTGCGCCCATGTCTATCA
>DGTD01000072.1:0-13475 GCA_002396385.1 Bacteroidales bacterium UBA4345 | reverse complement strand
TGTCTATCAGTTTGTCAACAAAGAACAGACGACTCTCAAACATCTTTTGGTGTATCAGCACGCTGCCCTGTGCCTGGGTGGCAACTACCAGGAACACGCTCAAAAGGTCGGGCGTGAGGCCTGGCCATGGCGCGTCGGCAAAGTTCATGATAGAACCGTCAATGAAGGTGTCTATCGTATAGATGTGCTGCTCGGGTATGTAGATGTCGTCGCCACGCCGTTCCAGACTGATACCGAGTTTGCGGAAACTGTCGGGTATCAGGCCCAATTCGTCGTAGGCCACGTTCTTTATTGTAATCTCGCTTTCTGTCATGGCTGCCATGCCGATGAACGAGCCTATCTCAATCATGTCTGGCAGTATGCGGTGGGTGGCGCCGTGCAGCTCTCCCACACCTTCTATTGTCAACAGGTTCGAACCTACTCCCTTAATGTTCGCCCCCATTAGGTTCAGCATACGGCAGAGTTGCTGGATGTAGGGTTCGCAGGCGGCGTTGTAGATGGTGGTGGTGCCTTTGGCGGTCACGGCGGTCATTATAATATTGGCGGTACCGGTTACCGACGCCTCGTCGAGCAGCATGTAGCAGCCTTTCAACTCTTTTGCTGTGACGTTGAACAACTGGTTCTCGTTGTCGTAGGCGAAAGTCGCCCCCAGTTTCTGTATGCCGGTGAAGTGAGTGTCAAGTCGGCGGCGTCCTATCTTGTCGCCTCCGGGTTTGGGTATAATGGCATAGCCCAGGCGCGCCAGTAGCGGACCTACCAGCAGCACCGAACCGCGCAATGCGGTACAGCGCTCTTTGAAGTCTTCGCTGTGAAGGTAGTCTTCGTTGATGTGTTCGGCCTTGAAGGTGTAGGTGTTGTTCCCTTCCTTGCGGACGTAGATGCCCATATCCATCATCAGCTGTATCAGGTTGTTCACATCCAGTATGTTGGGCACGTTGCTGATGGTGACTGCCTCTTTCGACAATACGGTGGCGCATATAACCTCCAACGCTTCGTTCTTCGCTCCCTGTGGCGTTATCTCGCCATGCAGCTGGTGACCGCCTTCTATTACAAACTTTGCCATTATCTCCTTTTGTTATTGTCTTTTCATTAGACAAAGATAGTCTTTTCTGTCGTTTTTAGCCAATTTTGTCCTTCTTTGTTTTTGACCGCGTTTTTTCGTACATTTGTTGCTGTTTGATGGTATTTGGTGGAACTTTGCCGCTTCTTTTAGCGCAAGTTGCTTTTTTTGTAATATATTTGTAGGGTGAATTTAATTAAAATACTATGATACACAGTTGTTTTCGAAAGGCTTTGGTAGCCCTTCTTCTTGTGGGGGCGACCAATGTTGCCAATGCTCAATCGAACGTCAACGTCTTCTTGAAAACAGGAGGGGTCGAGACGGTGAAGGTTGAGAATAGTGGCCTTATTTTCTTTGAAGGTAATGTGATGAAGATTCTGACCGATAATGTGTCTGCTGCGCCTGTCGCTTTTGCGCTGCCTGCCATTCAGAAGGTCACTTTCCAAGATGCCTCTTACGCCCCTCGCATTATCGGCGATGGCGAAGCCGTGCTTTATCCGACTGTTGCTGAAAACGAGGTGTTTATTGCTAATGCACCGGCCTCTTTGAAGCAAGTTCAGATTTTCGATGTAACGGGCAAGGTGGTCCTTTCCGCTCCATTCCGGGCTGGTCAGCCTGTTGCGGTGGGTAGCCTCTCTGCCGGCATCTACGTCCTGAAGGCTGATGCTTTAACCTTTAAATTCCAGAAGAAGTGATGAAAAAAGGTTTACTCCTGACTGCGGCCGTCGTTTCTGCCGCTTTGTCTTTCGCTGATTACAGGGCGGTCTTTTTCAAAAACAATACACCGCTCTCGCAAACGAAGGTGTCGAACATAAAGTCTATTACGGCTGCCGATAAAAAGTTGAACCAGACCACCGACGACTCAAACAAGAGTTTCGACTTGGCAGGTGTCGACAGCCTGGTGTTTTATTCCGATACCGTATATGTTCACTTCTCCGACAACGGTGTGGCTGTTCGGAATCCACTTTCCGGGTTAGGACTTTTGGTGCAGGCGCAAGGTACTAACGTTACAGTTTATACCGATACTACTGTCTTCGATTTGAAGGATGTGGTCTTTGCGCTTTCCGGGACTGCTTCAAATGGCTCGTTCTATATGGAACAACAGAAGCGTACAACGCTGTTGCTCGACAACTTGGCGCTGCACAGCGACTCGAAGGCTGCTATCGCTATGTCGGGTAGCAAGGGCGTTTCTATGGTGCTGAAGGGCACAAATAGCATTTCAGACTCTAAGTACCATCAGGCCGCTGATGTTCCGAACGGCGATACCACGAATGCTGCCATCTACGTGAACGACAATCTCGACATTTCGGGCGATGGGTCGCTTACCGTGCAGGGTAGTCATAAACACGGTTTTTATGTGAAAGACGACCTTTCGTTCTCGGGTAACGCTGTTGTCTCCTCTTCTGCCGAAAAAGCGGCCTTCCGTGTGAAGGATAATTTCTCGCTTTCGGGTGGCAGCGTGGTGGCGCTGTCTGCCCTGGGCTCTGCTATCGATGTAAACGACTCGGTGTTTGTTAAAGGCGGTGCGTTAACCGCCAAGGTGGCTGCCGATGACGAGAAAGCCGTTACTTGCGATGGTGGCTATTACCAGTCGGCTGGTTCTGTCGAGGTGGAAGTCGCTGCCGATGGCGCCAAGGGAATCAAGGCCGGGTCTTTGGAACTCGACGATTTGTCGGAAGTCCCTAGTGGTATTGTTATCTCTGGTGGTATTCTTAATGTAAAGATTGGTGCGGTTACCAAGTTTACCGACGATTCTGGCGAGGAGTCTTCGCCTGCGGGTTTGAAGGCCGACGGTACCATCAAAATATCGGGCTCTGCACAGGTTACGGTGTCTGCTCCCGAAGGCTCTGCTGGTGTGAAGGGTGTTTCGGCCGATGGCGACATTACCGTTGGAGGCAACTCGAAGGTCAATGTTTCCGTCCTTTCCTCCACTGGTAAGGCGTGGTGTTACAAGACAGATGGCGCCATTTATGTAAACAAGGCTTGCGTCACCACAGTCTGCAACGAGGATAATCCGAAATACGATTCCGACAAGGCCGGCCTATACAATTGTGCCGCCTTCAAGTATATCGATTACTAATTGCATATAACAAGGGGCTGTTGCTCCTGCAATATAAAGGGCTGTGCGGAGCACAGCCCTTTTTTCGTTTGGAAGTCCGTTATTTTTTTCCGAAGATAGATTCATGGTTTCCTTTTTATCTAATGGCCAGAAGGTACCATATTGCCTTGTTTGGTGGTAAATGCTAATAATGGCGAATGCCGTCTGGAAGACGGTATCTTTATAACCGGGCACGGGGAAAGGAACTATCCTTTCCCCGTGCCCGGACTCCTCTGCGGCGTCTGTGCGTCTGGAAGACGCTACATAACAACCCGGGGTGGAAGAAGGTCAATTCATCTGTTTCCCAAAACTAACATAAGGTTAAATATGTGGGTATATGTAGTCATGCAATTCTCTAGAACCAAATTGGGGACGATGGAAAGGTCGAAATTTCAAAGGAAACTTAAAAACGATGGGTTTCGGACGATGAGTAACTGCTTGTTCGTCAAGTATTACCAGGATTTAGACGATTCCATCAAACATAGGAAAAGGGTCGGGAAGATAATATACAGGAATTCTAAGATAAGTGTTATCTTTGTTGGTGATAAGCAAAACGAATACTCGTACCACCACATGTCACGTGGAAAAAGTAACGAAATTCAGCTGAATCCATTAGAAAATATCGAATTTTTCTAATGAAATGCCTTTGCATTTTGTTGATTCTGTGTTTTTTATACCTTATAGGATTTAACATATAAGAAATTATGGGAATTTAAAACCAGTTGCTTTGGTTAACAATCTCCTTTCAGGGATTTAACATATAAGAAATTATGGGAATTTAAAACGAGAATAACTTCTTATAGTCCAATCTTCAAGATTTAACATATAAGAAATTATGGGAATTTAAAACACAGACAGACTTGCTCTTACTTGACGACTTCGGTATAAGGTCCTTGGACGGTCAACAACAACTTGACCTTATGGAGATAATAGAGGACCGTCACGGAAAAAAATCAACAATAATCATAAGTCAGCTGCCCGTCTCCAACTGGTATGACGTGTTACAGGGCAACACCACCGCCGCTGATGCGATTTTAGACCGGTTGGTTCATACGGCTATCCGTTTTGAACTGAAAGGTGAGAGCTTAAGAAAAAATCACTAATTTTTCATTAACTTAGCCAGTCAGACAAAAAGTGAACGGATATGCCCGTTTTGGGTGGGTGGATATGATGCGTTTTTTCCACATTAGAGAAGGTCTTCCAATCCAGCCAGGCTTATGGCTTGTTAGGTCAAGTCAACCTGTAGTAGATGTTAGCAGTTTTATCTATGAAATAGGCATATAATTAGGCCAGCCCTTAACCGTCCTAACCTTTGCTAGAAAGGAAATACAAAACGAGGTGTTCTCTTTGGTAAGGAAGCACTGCATTGAAAGTGCATCTGACGAACTTGAATACAACTAGCTAGAACAAGAACTGTCAGAATGGAAAACTCATGGTTTTCTGTGGCATCCAGCGTCTCTAGTATTTTATCTAAAACTAATCTCAGAGATTGCGGTATCCTTGTATTTGGCGCCAGGATAGACAGATTTGATGATGATTTTCATATTGTATAAGTCTATAGGAGAGTCAAATTTAAGAATTTGAGGTTCCATTGTATCTTTAAGGGGTAAAGTTATATTTGCGTTTACCACTAATGGAATGGCCATATTCATCATCTTCGTTGATGTCAGTGTATTTAGAGATATTCTTTTTTTTATTAAAAAGTTCTTCTGTCGATACGATTTCAATATCTTTGACTCTTGAATTGTTTTTGAATGTTTTAGGGTCTTTTGCATATCCATTTATGATATGTATTTCTCTTATATCACTAAGAGGTTCACAACACCAATTTCCTTGACTATATTCAAAATCAAATTCTATTGTTGATCCTTCTCCATGCCCATCTTCACCTTCAATCCAAGCAGTGGTTGGATCCTTATCTACTATATTTTCTATATTATAATTGAAGATTCCTGTTTGAGCTAGTGTGCTACTAGCCTTGGGCATATGATTATGTTTGGAAGGATTTAACGTAAAGATAAGATTAAAATCAGGTTCTATATCTTTGTACACTTTTTCATAATCATCAAAAGAATGAACATCGATGGCATAGTTAAAGCCTTGTGGGTAGTAATCGGTGTTGACTCTAACTCTCACTTCATCAATTTTCCCCTTCCAGTACCTTCCAGTTTCTAAAATATACCAGAAAAACATATCTTCGCAGTCTTTATTACATTCGTATTGGGAATGATATGTGTTTTTGATTTTTGTTGTATCGTTGCTTTTGAATGTGGAAGTAAACACATCAAACGCATTTCCTCCATAATGCAATTCTTTATCTGAATCATAAAAATAAGGAAGGTAGCCACCATAATCTTTAAATTCATTTTGTAAAAAAGTCCATTGTCCAGTTTTCCTTTCTACCTTGACCTCTTTGCCGTTAACAGTACAAACAAAATCACTATAAATCTCTCTGATTGAGTCAGTAGGAAATCCAAGTTGTATTTTTTGCGTTTCTCCTTCATTGTAAAAATTGTAGTTGATCTCTACATCGTATCCTATATGATTAGGGTATAAATAGAAATCTATGGTTTCACTTACCAATCGAATATCTTCGTTGTTGATAGGCATCACGTTTCCTCCTGGTAACGAAAACATTGGAGCATTATCAGCATATAAGATGCTGACTGCAGATGCTAATAGTGCTGATATGAAATATTTTTTCATAATCCTAGTTTTGATAGTTTTATTTTTATTAAAATGGTGCAGTTATGTACGTGAATGTTTGACGGTTTATTCTTCAAACAGTATTCCCAAATCCATTGTGAAGAAATCCTCGAAACTCATGGCTCCAGAACCTACCACAAATGCAAGTTTTGGCGAGAATTTTTTGCTGAAGACAGATATTCCATCGTTGGTAGAGCGTCGTCCACTTTTAACTTCAATGGCGATTGTCTTGCCTTTTTTCTCTAATACGAAATCCACTTCCTGATCGTCTTCCCGCCAATAGTATACTTGGTATCCATATTCGTCTGCATTACCAACCAGATATGCACCTACCGCGGATTCTGCCCAGCGTCCCCAACGTTTTGAATCTGTATACTCTTTTTCAAATCCACGTCCGATGTTCGCACTCATCAATGCGGTGTTGTACACTTGGTATTTTGGTACAGAATTGAATTTTCGTGCGTTGTCATTGGCGAATTTGTGTAGCTTAGTTACAGCCTGACAATCGTTCAGTAGGTCGATATAATTTGACAAAGTTGTCACGTTGCCAGCGTCATTAAGCTGTCCTAGCATTTTTGTGAGGGAGAGTATTTCTCCTGAATAATCACATGCAAGTTCAAATAATTGCTTCAACAATGCAGGTTTGTATATTGTTGTGGTCATAAGGATATCCTTTGAAACAATCGGTTCTATTATCGAGTCCTTGATATAGTCTTTCCAACGTTTCTCATTTTTGATGTATTTCGCACCTTGTGGGTATCCTCCGTAGTAGATATATTGGTTGATATCGAATCCGAAAGCGTCTCGCATTTCCGTGAAAGACCAATGTCCCATTTTTATCAATTCATATCTGCCAGCAAGCGATTCAGTGAGCCCTTTCTTTATCAGAAGACGGGAAGAACCAAGCAAAATGACTTTTATGTTTACGTTGTTGCGTGTGTCGTAATCCCATTCTTTCTTTACAAATTCACTCCAATTGTTTATCTTCTGTATTTCGTCTATGACAATGAGGAATTCTTTGTTCTTCCTCACCTCCATTATGCTTCTTGCATTTGCCCATACTGTCGATATCCATTCTGTGTTGTTTGGTTCGATTCCATCAGCGGTCTCTGATATGTATGGAATCGCAATATCGTCGAGTACCTGACTTACTACAGTGGATTTGCCAACCTGACGAGGCCCTGCAATTACTTGTATAGCAATGCGTTCCTCTTCGATCCTTTCTTTGATTATATTGTAGTATTTGCGTTGATACATATAATTTGACTTTTTAAATACATCGCAAATGTAAGACTATTTACTCAAAATTGGAACAAAATTTACTCAAAAGTGTAGCGGAATTTACTCAAAAGTGTAACTGAATTTACTCAAAAGTATAACGAAATTTACTCAAAAGTGGAGTGAGATTTAACATATAAGAAATTATGGTAGTTTAAAACCCAATAACTAACTTTTTTATGCTTAGAGAGGAGGTGTTATTTGGCCAATCTCTTTATCTTTGTGTAAAGATTGGCTGTATGATAGATGACTTAGAAATAGAACGACTGGTTAAATTGGAACTCAAGAAGTCCGATTTAACACACAAAACGGAAAAACAGGTTAATTCTTATAAAGAAGAATTATATCTTATGGCTAATCTTATGAACGAAGATTCAAACGAATCTTGCTTTGAACCGAAAGTAGGTATATTTTGGTTCAATTCTAATGATAAACAACTGTTTGACGTTGTTACTGAAGACCTACAGACTGCACTTGCAAAATTTCCCAAGTCAAACGAAGTCACCTGTAGTAAACTACATAAGGACGTTTGGAAAAAGGAATTAATGAAAGCTCTTGCAAAAAAGGATAGCGCAAGCGTTGAAATCCATTCAAAAAACTATATGGACATTCCAAGGGGAAGGGTATTTTACGATAAGAACGAACAGAAATTCATAATAAAGGTAGGTGATCGGATTGATGATTTTCCTGAAGCGGAACAAGTCATCGTCGATACCTATGAACTTAATGATAGTTCTTATGAATTAATAAAAGACTACCATTGGAATATCGGAAACGGTTGGGAAATGTAAAGAAAAGGAGTATCAGATCTAACATATAAGAAATTATGGTGATTTAAAACGAAACTTCTGTTTCTCTGGATGTTAACTTATCGAAGAACAAAATATCTGCGTAATTTAGGTTGAATATGAAATCATATATTATAATATTCCCATTGTTTTTCTTTGCGTATAATCTTTGTGCACAGGTGAAGATTCCCATGCTTTCTTATGAAATTAAAGAAAAACACAATGTCTATAATTCAACTGGACAAAAAGATGGTTTGTGGATAGATTCCATATCTGGGTCTGAAAACATTGAAGTTTGCTGCTATAAAGATGGGATCAAACATGGCTTCTCTATGTTTTATAGATCAAATATTTATGGAAAATATTTTTTGAGTTCTTTACAGAACTATAAAAATGGAGAATTAACAAATCCCTGTATGGAATTTGACGAAAGAGGTATTTGCAGGTCGTATATCGACCAAATTAGCACGATAGCTATAGAGGGGAAATCGAAGAAGAAAAAAGCCTATTCTTATGACTATAATGAATATGGTGTGTTAGACAGTGAGGGATGGATTGTGTTCTGGGATAATGACTGCCAATCAGAAGTGGATGAAGTTGGGGTCTGGATTATCTACAAAAATGGAGAAACAATCGAAAAGAATTATGGGAATGGGAATGCAGGTATGCATATCAATTCAAATAAAGAATGAATAGAGAGAACTAGTTTTGTCATGTACAAAACAACAGGTAAAGCATAAAAAACGAGGAATTTTGATTTAACATATAAGAAATTATGGGAATTTAAAACTTAATTTATAAAAATCCCCATATAAGAAATTAAGGTGTTTTAAAACGAAACTCTCGTAGATATTGTTGGTGCCTTCTCCCTCCCTACCCTCCATTCAATCGCTGTGACCGTATTAAGGATTACGAAGTAGCATGGTCTCATTTTGAAAAGGCGTTAAAATAATTACCATATCAAAGTTTAGTACTGATAATTAAGATATTATATATGTTAGATTCTATATTGAAACGATTTGGATATGAAAAAGTATCCAAGTCTTCTTCGGAAGATAATAAAACTATTAATGGTGAATCTGCCAAAACACCAATTGCGTTGTCAAGTCCTGAAGAAATAAGATTAAGTGTTGGTGATGAAAAAAATGATTTAGTCCTACACAAGACTAATCCTTTTGACATTAGCAATCTAAGAGAGGTATACACTACGCCTGAACAGTCCAGTTTCTTTAAGAACCTTGGATCTCAGGTTGTTGCAACAGGTACAAACGCAGGAATATTAGCAAACAGTGTTCAAGGCTTATATCGTGCGACTGTCAGTCCTGCACAATTAATGAAATATACGAACGGTACAATATCTTCTATTGTAAAAGAAGGTGGGAAAGTAACGCAACATGCAGGCTTTATCCCAGCATCTTCAGCTAGCATATTTACACCTATATTTATTTTCCAAGTTGGTTCTTTTATCACTGGTCAGTATTATCTCAACGGAATAAACAAGCAGCTGGAAGAAATCAGTAAGAAACTTGACCTCATAATTCAAAAGATTGAGGACGATAAAAAAGGAATGATTCTTGCCGCCATTGAAATTCGCAATATTATGGCAGAACAGAGTGCTTATACAGTCGATGATTTGATAAGACTAAGGAACGCACAAGACGAAGTTCTTTCTATTTATAATTATTATCTTCTTCAATTAAATCATACTAAAGATTTCATCCATTGGGAAAAAGATTGTTGGAAGACGGCCAACGATGTAGAAAAAACAAAAGAGAACATAAGGCAATCAGGGTTCTACGAACAACTAGAAATGGCATCCACAGCCTACGACTTATACACAACGTTTGAAATCATATACTTCAAAATGTGCCTGTATATGACCCAGTACGATGTAAGTTATTCCAATAAGATCCTTTCCATTATTGACCATTTCAAAAATTACAACAACGGAAATCTCAGGCATCAGGAGATCCTTTTAACTTTTGAAGACGAACTGAAAGCTTATCTAGAAAACAGATGGGATCATGCTATTTTTTCCTTGAACTCCATACGGAAGATGTCAAATGAACTCAGGGCAGAAGCGAGAGGAAAAAACAATCTTTTCGAGGAACAGGCTAAAATTCGTGCAGTTACCGAAAAATTGGGAAACACGATTCAACAAAAACGAGAAATCTTAATTGATTCAAGGGGAAACTCAACAAGGTTATATATAGGAGATCTTACCGTAGACAATAATTTTATTGCAGATTAAAATATATACCATAAAATTAAGAAGCTGTTTAAATTTCATTGAAGTATTTTGTTAAGCATCAGAGAACGGAAGCCTAATTGAATCATAGCCACTGCGTTTCCCGGATTTAATATATAAGAAATTATGGGAATTTAAAACCTGAGGCACACTGCAGAACCCGTCTGGAGGATAGTATCTTTATATAACACAGGCACCTATGCGAGACGGAGGTCTGTACTACATGACTTGACTGACACAAGCTGGCTCGTAGCGTCTTCCAGACGCTCTTTTTTACTGCGACTCTCCGGGCACGGCGAAACGGCTGCGCCTTTCACCATACCCGGTTACGGATATACCGTCTTCCAGACGGCATGGACAGCAAGCGAACATAGAGCATCTGAATCCCAGTCTGGTGGACGCTATCTAGATTTAACATATAGGAAATTATGGTAATTCAAAACTTAAAGATTGAAGAAAAAATTTACAATAAATTAATTTCAACCACTGACCAAAGTGAATTTTTAAACACTCATGGGACCAATGATAAACTTCATTATGCAGAAAACAAAGGAGTTTCCGTTCCTGAAACTTATCACCTTCTCGGTATTATATACAATCATCCACTGCATGATGTTATCGAAGATATGGCCAAACCTTTAAGTATGAAATTAGAAAATCCTGTAATATTAAATATGATGAAAAAATTATGGGACTAACTTAATAACACGTTCTATACGTTCTATATTAAGAACGTATAGTTTGTTTTTTAGCTATATATTTTCTTTTATATACTTTATAAAGTCGCTTTACTAATACCTGTAACCTTCAAAATTTCAGATATTGAATCATCTTATCTTCATAGCCAATTCAATACTCTTTTAGTCAATTTTTGGTCTACCAACTCTTCCTTGGTAGCAAAATTATATGGTTGGCAATATGATGACATGCCATATTGCCGGTTTTCCATCCCGGACTATGTATCCTTTTTCAAGAAGGGTATTAAGCTGTTTCTGTACTGCAGATTTATTTATGCCTATAGCAACAGTCAAGTCACTAATCGTTGACCTTGGATTTGATTTCAACATACACAGTATCTTCGATGTGTTTTCGCTTCTGAAGGTTACGATTTCACCATCATACCACCAGGTCTGTTCCGCAGAAGCACTGATGAAAGTAATGTCTTGTAGAATCTGGGTCTTATGTAGATCTTCCATATACTTGATGAACGGTTGGGCATCGTCAAAACTCGTGTGAGCTCCATCAGAAGGTATCAAACCAACTACTTTATCCACTTTCCCCAGTGCAGTCAAATAAGCATTCTTCTTTTTGCTCAATACAACAAGCATTGGTAATTTGTTTCTATAGAGAATAAAGTTTACCATTAAGCGTGCTATTCGTCCGTTTCCATCTTCAAAAGGGTGGATACGGATATATCTGTAATGGAAAAGCGCTGCAAGTTGTATGGGAGTAAGTTCTTTCTTCTCGGCTTCTTCATTATACCAAGACACAAGGTCGTACATCAACCCAGGTGTCTCTTGTGGCGATGCATACTCAAAACGTTCTCCCGTTCTGGTAATGACAGAGTTGGGTCTGGTCTTGTATGTTCCAGCATGGACAACATAACTGGTTGTATCTCCACCAGGAAGTTGCTTATATACTGTATAATCTTCACGAAGCATTGTATGGTGCAACTGACGTATAAAGGTTTCTGTAAGTGGATTGTCTGTAGTTGCCTCCTGCTTCATCAGTTGAAGGCAGAGGGCGTGTGCCTTCATATCCTCAAGGTCCTTCATTTTTGCAGAACCAATAACCTCTCCCAACATAAGGAGAACTTCTGTCTGCCCATAAGTCAAAGTATTACCTTCGAGATGGTTACTATTGTAGTTGAAGTCAAGTTCAAACTTGCGGTTGAGTCTTTTCTGGTCTTGAGGATTAAGAGGCAAAAGTTGCTGCCACTTGCTATACACTTCTTCTATCTTAGTCATATTTGTACCACTTTTGTAAAATATACCACCTTTTTGAGTGGTATTTCAAGGCGCAAATTTACCACCTTTTAAAAATATACCACCTTTTTTGGTGGTATATTTTCTATGTTCTGTTCCTGACATACTTATACAGCGTAGCCTTACTAATCCCAGTCTCCTTCTAGATTTAACATATAAGAAATTATGGGAATTTAAAACAGAAATATACAACTGCTAGTTGTGATTTTTGAAAAGTATTATTATTTTTGCCCATAAGTACATGAAGTTATGACATTTGATAAAATACTAGATGATGGTAAGTTGTGGGCCGTCAGATATGATGGAGATGATGACAACATTCTTGGCATTACATTTAACCAATGGAGTGACCCCGAATGGTTAGTGGATTTTTTCTCTAAGAATATCAAGGACTTGGAATCATTCTTTAAGGTAACAGACTTGAACACAGCCATATTTGACACTATAGAGGACAATATGAAAATGCAGTGTCTCATTCTTGATTTATCTCCCGATGCTGATTTGGACCAAATTTTCCGACCACTCAGCAACAATAGAACTTCCGAAATCACTTTAGGAAAAGAGAAGGCTAAGATAAGGGAACGCAAGGGACATGCCTCATGGCTCCGACTGTATGCCATAAAATTAGAACCAGGTTGTTACATTATCACCGGAGGTGCCATCAAACTTACTCGGACAATGCAAGAACGAGAGCATACCTTAAGGGAATTGAGCAAGATGGAACAGGTCCGGAACCTATTGGAGTCAGAAAATGTCATTGACACAGACAGCTTCACCGACTATATGACCGAATTACAATAAAAAAGAAAAGGCTTATGAAGACAAATACGACTGAATATCTGGAAAAGCACCAGAGTGCTACTCCTTCAAAATGGAAAAAAGAAGCGGAATGGCGACGTAAGAACGCCAAATGGTTAGTGTATTCTCAGAAGATTGCCGTAATGGTGCTTTTAAGAATGAAAGAATTAAAACTATCACAGAAGGCACTGGCTGATTCTATTGGATGCACGCAACAATATATCTCCAAAATCCTTCACGGTAACGAGAATCTTTCTCTTGAAATGATTTCCAAATTACAAGAGGCTCTCGACCTGAAAATCTTAGCAGAGGAAACTATATAATGTAACTAAGTATTCACTCTACATGGAAAGCAACAATATCTGCCTTTCCCACAACTTCACAACGTCTTGCCCTTTCGTTTGACTATCAAACATTTGTGGTTTTGATAATTACATACGATAGTCGCCTAACACAGAGAAATACCGTATTAGGCGATGATTTAACATATAAGAAATTATTGGTGTCCGCTAAA
>DGTD01000110.1 GCA_002396385.1 Bacteroidales bacterium UBA4345 | reverse complement strand
AACTGAAAGACCAGAAAAACAGGGACTTCTCCGACAACCTGAATTTCGTTTTCCTCGAAATGCCGAAGTTCACCAAAAAGGAAAGCGAGCTGTCTACGTTCTTGGACAAGTGGCTGTATGTGATAAAGAACCTCTACAAACTGCGAGAGCAGCCGCAGGCGCTGACCGAGGGTATTTTCCGAAAACTTTTCGAGGTGGCAGAAATCGCCTCATACAACCCCGACGAGCGCTCGATTTACGAGGAAAGCCTTAAAAACCTGTGGGACTTGAACAACTGCCTTGACGCTGCCAAACGAAATGGACACGACGAAGGTTTTGCGGAAGGCGAGGCTATTGGCTTGGAAAAAGGCGAGGCTATCGGCTTGGAGAAAGGGAAAGAAGCGGGAAAATTAGAAGAAAGGACAGAGAACGCACGCAAAATGAAAGAATGCGGCATAGATACCGCCATTATTTCTACCGTAACGGGACTTACCTTATCGGAAATAGAGGCGCTATAAGTATTACACACACTTCCCTCATCGGTACCTATAAAATAATAGCAAACACCGTCTGGAAGACGGTATCTTCATAACCAGAGGGTGTATCATAATGCAACATATATGATACACCCTCTCCTCTTTTTCTCGTTATTCCCTGTGTCGGTTCCTCCACTCTTCAATCTCTTTCTCGTATTCCTTCAGGTGTCGGCCCTTATTCGCCTTGAACCAATTAGAGATTTCCACCTTCTGCGGCACATCCTTGAAAAAGTCGTCAACCCGGTAACCGGTCGAATCGCTCTTAGTGATGCAGACGTGGTCGTAAGGTTTATGGTCGGTAGCCGTGTAAGTCCAGATGCTCAATGAATCGGCGTTATAGGTTATACGCTGGTAAAAACGGTCGTTGGTGCCAATGCGGTCTTCGGAGACACTGAAGTGAAGCTGGTACTGCTTTGGCGAACAATAAGTACTCAAATACAAAGGCGCCAGATAGTTGCCCTGCTCGTCCTTGTCGTTCCAACGGGCATAAACATGCTCGTGAGCCTGCAACACCAAGTCGACCCCGTATTTTTTCACCAAACCGCCGAAGGCCCACTTCACCATCGGGTTGTAGTGCTTGCCCTTGTTGCTGTAAAGCGGATGGTGCAACACTACAATCTTCCACTTTTCGGTACAGTTCTGCAACTGCTCTTCCAGCCAGCTGCGTTGGGCAGGAAGATTCCAGGCATCGGTATTGCTGTCGAGCAGGAAGAAGCGGGCACCTCCATAAGCGAAACTGAACACATGATTGTCGCCCACCTTGCTGTTTTGATAATAGCCGAACACCTGTCCAAACCTCGGATCCAACTGTTTGACCAGCCCCTTCAGGTACTCATGGTTTCCGCTAATTGCCAATACAGGTTTGGCAGAGGCAACAGTATCCAAGTCATCGAAAGCCACCTGCCAGAATCCATCGATAGGGCGTTCGACCAAGTCACCGCCAAACAGCCAGAAATCGGCATCGGCATGCTGCCGGTCAATCGCTTTAAACAAATTGTGCGACAATCCCCTAGCTGTATCCTGCACATCACCCATAAAAATGAACGAGGTAGCATCCTTACTATCGGGAAGACTGATTTCATAAATACCGCTCTTCTTACCAGCCGTTTCCACAGAGAACCGGTAACCGTTTACACTGTGACACAAATTGTCCAAATTGAATGCCGCACGGTAAAAAGCGACCTTTCCGCCACGCGTTTCCACCACCTCGCAGCTGGCCTCATAGCTATACGCTATTTCTTTACGCCCTTCCGGCAGCATGTATACCATTAGTTCACCCTCTTGTGCCATCGTATCGGCCTGCCAAGTCACAATACGGCTGTGCGGTCCGTTAGTACCCATTGTGAGCAGCACACGGTGCGGTTCGGGGCGGGTTTCATAGGGAAATTCAGGCGGATTGCCAAACCAGACACTCCACCGGCAAGAAATCCAAATACCCAGGCCAACAACCAGAAACAGGGCAATGCCCCACTTTATTTTCTTTCTAGAACTCATCACATAAACAATTAGCCGTTCGTAAGTACAAAAATAAGCACTTGTAGGGAATAAGAACAGAGAATGGTCCACTTTTAAACAAGTGACATCAAACAAGCGTTTACTGTGCGCCGACTGCTAAAATATGTTATTAGACGTTATTTTTTTTCAATTGTAGAATCTCCCTTTCGTCAAAAAGTCGTAAATTGCCATATTATTGTAGAAACCCTGCCACACAGTGTGGCAGATAAAAAGATGTTAAAAAAATTATTAAACCATGATTAAACCCACACCAATTGAGAAGACAATTGACTTGGGTGATGGAAGGACCATCACTATTGAAACAGGTAAATTAGCAAAGCAAGCGGACGGAGCAGTGATGGTAAAATGTGGCGGAACCTACCTCCTTGCCACAGTTACAAGTGCCCAAGAGGCGAAACCAGACACCGATTTCATGCCACTGACAGTAGAATACAAAGAGAAATTCGCGTCAGCAGGCCGTTTTCCAGGTGGCTTTACCAAACGCGAGGGTAAAGCATCGGACTATGAGATTCTTATTTCACGTCTGGTTGACCGTGCACTACGCCCACTCTTTCCAGACAACTATCATGCAGACACATTTGTCAACATAACCCTGTTCTCGGCAGACCCAGACGTCATGCCAGACTCACTGGCCGGTTTGGCGGCATCGGCAGCGATCGCAGTTTCAGACATTCCTTTCCACGGCCCTATTTCAGAGGTGCGTGTAGCCAGAATCAACGGCGAATTCAAGATTAACCCAAGCGCCGCCGAATTGGAGAACGCCGACCTTGAACTGATGGTAGGCGCCACCTACAAAGACATTTCAATGGTAGAAGGTGAAATGGACGAGGTTTCGGAAGAAGTTATGCTCGAGGCCCTCAAGTTCGCACACGAAGCCATTAAAAAACAGTGCATCGCACAAGAAGAACTTGCCGCATTGGTCAACAAGCCAAAGCGCGAGTACAACCACGAAGAAAACGACGAGGAACTGCGTGCCAAAGTGCGTGAGCAGTGCTACGAGAGAGCGAAGAGCGTGGCAAGAAGCGCTATTGCCAACAAGGCAGAGCGTGGCCGCCAGTTCGGTGCCATCTATGACGACTTCATCGCCAACAATTTTGCAGGCGTTGACGAAGCCGACATTCCTGTAGCAATGATCCAACGCTACTACCACGACGTTGAGCGTGACGCTGTTCGCCGTGTATTGTTAGACGAGCGCATCCGCCTCGACGGCCGTAAGACCGACGAGATCCGTCCTATCTGGTGCGAGGTGGGTTATCTGCCAACCCCTCATGGCTCGGCCATCTTCACCCGTGGTGAGACCCAGTCGTTGTCTACCGTAACCCTCGGTACCAAACTCGACGAGAAACTGGTTGACGAGGCTACTGTCCAAGGGACCGAAAAGTTCCTTCTCCACTACAACTTCCCTCCATTCGCTACCAACGACGCCAAACCACAGCGTGGCGTAGGCCGTCGTGAAATCGGTCACGGTAACTTGGCTTTGCGCGCACTGAAGCGCATGATTCCAGAAGATATTCCTTACACCGTACGCGTTGTGTCAGACATTCTTGAATCAAACGGTTCTTCTTCAATGGCAACCGTTTGCGCAGGCTGTTTGGCATTGATGGATGCAGGTGTTAAAATCAAGAAACCGGTAGCTGGTATCGCCATGGGTTTGATTTCAGATACCGAAAGCGACAAATACGCTGTCCTTTCTGATATTCTTGGCGACGAGGACCACCTCGGCGACATGGACTTCAAGGTAACTGGTACCCGCGACGGTATCACCGCCACCCAGATGGACATCAAGGTAGACGGTTTGAGCTACGAGATTCTTGCCAAGGCTCTCGAACAGGCTCGTTTGGGCCGCCTGCACATTTTGAACCTCATAGAGGAGACCATTCCTGCTCCACGTGAAGACTACAAGCCTAACGTTCCACGCATCGTCAAGTTCAACGTTCCTAAGGATATGATTGGCGCCATCATCGGTAAGGGTGGAGAAACCATCCAGGGTATGCAGAAGGAAACTGGCGCGACCATCACTATTGAAGAGGTGGGCGACCACGGAGAGGTTAGCATCGCATCGCCAGACAAGGCCAGCATCGATGCTGCTACGGCTATGATTAACCGCATTATTGAAGTTCCTGAGGTTGGGAAGACCTACAAAGGTATAGTTAAGAATCTGGCTGCTTTCGGCGCATTCGTTGAAATTCTCCCAGGCAAGGACGGCTTGCTCCACGTTTCTGAACTTGACTGGAAACGCATCGAGAATGTTGAAGATGTGTTGAAGGAAGGCGACGAGATTGAGGTTATCTTGAAAGAAATTGACCCTAAGACGGGCAAACTCCGCCTCTCACACCGCGACCTGCTTCCAAAACCAGAAGGCTACGTAGAACCAGAAGCACGTCCTCGCGGACCTCGTGAGGGTGGTGACCGTGGACCTAGACGTGACGGCGACCGTGGCGGTTTCCGTGGTGGCGACCGTGGACCTAGACGCGATGGCGACCGTGGCGGTTTCCGTGGTGGCGACCGTGGACCTAGACGCGATGGCGACCGTCGCAACTTCCACAACCACAACAACGACAACGAGGGTGGAAACAACGATGGTTTCGACCGTAACAACGGTGGCGAGCAGCAGTATTAATCTGCCCTCCCAACTGTTGGAAACATAAAGTAAACGGGTGCGTAAGACAACGCACCCGTTTTTTTTCTATACTCGAAGACGTTTTAGGATATTTTCGACTTTAGGGATGCCTTTTTTCTACCAACAGGTATTTTTCACAATTTGTACACGACACTTTCACAATTTGTACAGGCCGACCAGCCAGGCAAATCTAAATTTGCGGCAAACATAAAACAAAGCCATTATGGTCTACATAAAAGAACTGCTAAAACGTATAGGGAAATATATCTACAAGAAAATGTACTACACTTTCGTAAAATAAATAGATTTATCACATTGGACAATAGAGAGCCGGCAGACATCGAACCGATATCAGCCGGTTCTTTTTTTTGACCCTTAAATTTATGTACCTTTGCACAACCAAAAACACTTTACATGAACACCTATATATCAGCATCAGAGTATTTGGGAATTTTAGTCCAGGGGGGCAACATCTTCTACTTTCTGGTGAACGCCGTATTCCTCTTTTTCGTTATGCCGAAGTTGCAGCAAAGAAGGAACCAGGCCACAGTAGCCATCCATAACTCACTCGGCTACCTTTTGTTCATCTATTTGGTCAACTATTCGTTATGGATTGTACCCGAGCTGCTACAGCCCATGTGCGGATACTACCAGATAGGCAGGGTGTACCCGTCATACAACATCTTTATGGAATATATGGATCTGGCCATCCTTCCCCTCTCAATGGCATTCGGCTCGGCCGTGTTATTGGGAAAGATGCCCAAAAAATGGCTTGGTCCGACCATCCTTCTCCCCTATACAGTCTGTGCGTTGAGCGACATCTACAACCTGCTGCCGTTCAAACTCTACCAGCCGACCTACCTGTCGACCCTGGTTTTAAATGCGGCCCAACTGGCATGGTACGGCTTCTTCATCAAGAAGTTCGACAAGAAGCTGTTGGAGAACTGTTCAAACATTGACCGTAGGAGCACCAAATGGGTATTTTGGACACTGGTACCCCTTTTCCTACTAACCATTCTCTACATTCCGTTCAACATACTTTCGGACAACAACGAGTGGATGATTCTTTACGATTTTCTCACATTCTTGTTCCTATCGGGTATAGTAGGCTGCGCCCTGACGCACAAAGTCGACGACATAACCATCGACCTTATTGAGGAACAGATTGAAGACCTGAAACCGGAGGAAGACAAGGAAGGGAATCGGGAAAACACCGCCATCGAGACCAACAAAGCAGCAGAGCCGGCTGTACAACCAACCGGAGCCGACAGCAGAGAGGCCGTAACCGACCCAAGCACAACGGATTCAAATGCGCCAAGCACCGAAAACAAACAGGCGACAGCAACCAACAGATTTGCCGACTTCGACAAAATTTTCGAAAAACTGGAAGCAGACCAATTCTACCTCGACAGCGAAGTCAACATCGACTGGATCTCGAGCAAAGTGGGGACCAACCGCCACTACGTTTCCGACTATCTCAACCAGGTAAAGCGCGTCACCTTCTACGAATACGTCAACACACTGCGCCTGACACACGCCGAGCGGTTACTGAAAGAGGGCAAAGAAAAAGTCACCGACATTGCCTTTATCAGCGGCTTCAACAGCGACCATACCTTCCGCCGACTCTTTAAAGAGAAGTACGGCTGCACGCCTTTACAGTATCAACGAAGTATCTGATTATGCGCCTTATGCTGCGCAGTATTGTCAGAAAAGGGAATCATCGTCCTCAACCACCTTTTTCAAGTAGTAGAGTTTCTCCCACAATTCATTAGGAAGCATCTCTTTGAATTTTTCCACACTGTTTTCTGGAATAATAATGTAACGCAAGGATTCGCAACGATAAAAAGCATCATCTCCGATGCTTGTGAGAGAGTCAGGAAGGGTGAGGGACTGCAAGGATTTGCAACCCCAAAAAGAACGATCTCCGATACTTGCGAGAGAGTCAGGAAGGGTGAGGGACTGCAAGGATTCGCAACGATAAAAAGCATCATCTCCGATGCTTGTAAGAGATGCTGGAAGGGTGAGGGACTGCAAGGATTTGCAACAACTAAAAGCACAATCTCCGATGCTTGTAAGAGATGCTGGAAGGGTGAGGGAATGCAAGGATGAGCAATCACTAAAAGCAAAATCTCCGATGCTTGTGAGAGAGTCAGGAAGGGTGAGGGAATGCAAGGATGAGCAACCCCCAAAAGCAGAATCTCCGATGCTTGTAAGAGATGCTGGGAGGGTGAGGGACTGCAAGGATTCGCAATCACTAAAAGCACAATCTCCGATGCTTGT
This sequence comes from Bacteroidales bacterium UBA4345, assembly GCA_002396385.1. Lineage (GTDB taxonomy): Bacteria > Bacteroidota > Bacteroidia > Bacteroidales > Paludibacteraceae > Physcocola. Next base: position 20,215 of record DGTD01000110.1, on the reverse strand, counting down.
GACAGAGTCAAGAAGGGTGAGGGAATGCAAGGATGAGCAATCACTAAAAGCAAAATCTCCGATGCTTGTGACAGATGCTGGAAGGACAACGCATTCTGCTTTTCCTAAATAGGAAATTATGGTATTACTCACTCTATCTATCAACAAATCTTCCGCAACCACAAAACGAGACGATTTACTTTGTAACTTCAGATTACTACACAGAATGAAAGGATTGGACCCGATGCTTGTGAGAGAGTCTGGGAGGGTGAGGGACTGCAAGGATGAGCAACCCCAAAAAGCACGATCTCCGATGCTTGCGAGAGATGCTGGAAGGGTGAGGGACTGCAAGGATGAGCAACCCTCAAAAACACTATTTCCGATGCTTGTGAGAGAGTCAGGAAGGGTGAGGGACTGCAAGGATTCGCAACCCTCAAAAGCACTATTTCCGACGCTTGTGACAGATGCTGGAAAGACAACGCATTCAGCTTTTCCTAAATAGGAAATTATGGTATTACTCACTCTATCTATCAAAAAATCTTCCGCAACCACAAAACGAGACGATTTACTTTGTAACTTCAAATTACAACACCCACAGAAAGGATTGGACCCGATGCTTGTGAGAGAGTCAGGAAGGGTGAGGGACTGCAAGGATTCACAACCCCAAAAAGCACGATCTCCGATGCTTGTGACAGAGTCTGGAAGGGTGAGGGACTGCAAGGATGAGTAATAATAAAAAGCATCATCACAAACCACCTTTGTCCCCTCCTTAATGGTGTATGTTTCTAATTTACTATTTTTACACTTAAGCAAGCGCTTCCCATCACGACTATACACCACACCGAACTCATCGGCAACGCCATTTTTTAGGTCTTCTTCCGTTACCTCAGTCGAAAAATTCTCCTCCAACATACCGACCGAGAAACAGCGAATTTGTGCGGTCCATGATTTTCCGTGTTCAAATTCGCCACTCTCAAACGATTTTGCGAATGAAGTCGTTCCATCCAACAGTTCGGCAAATTCCTCCATCCGGCCGTCTTTGCCCGAATGCCCGAAATAGGGACCGACACAAACGAACTGGGCATAGCTGTTTATGCAACCAGACACAATTTCTGCTAAACCGTCCAAGCTGAACGTTTGAATATCTAACACATTTGAGAATAAATGCAACACTGGCATATCTGAGTCTGTGTTGATATCCCAATCGGAAAGGTCATCGAAAAACTTATTTACGACCTTTATTTGTGCATCGGGAAAGAACACCGAGGCATGAAGAGCCGCCCGCTTCATGCACAACTCAGAAGGTTCGACCAGGGTAATGGTCCGCACTTTTTGGGGATAACCGTTTTGTCGGAGAAAATCGGCATAACACATCGTAGCGAGTGCCTGTCCACACCCCCAGTCAACAATATCCACCTCGTCTTGCAACAAGAAGTCTTTCGGCAGTTTGCCAAAAGCAAACTCGAGTTTAGCCTGGTGCATTCTGCCAAACGAATACATATAGGCAGCCATCTGGGGCTCAGAGTCCAAGAGGTCGACACCCCTGTTCAATGTCTCATAAAGTTCATCGACCAAACTCTGTGGCAGTTCCTGACAGAAGTTAGCCGACAGTTTCCGGACCTCGTCGAAAGAGGCCGTATCCATATATTTCAGCTTATATGCGTAGTTCGTATTATTCTCAGCAAAATCCATAGTATCCATAAGATTGTTTGTCTATTTCCCAGTAATCGTTTCCGAGTTCCACCCAGTGGCCTGTGCCTGCTTCCAGTTTCGCAGCGCCACCTCCTTGCCCGTATTGGCATAACAGTATTCGCACTGGTGCGGGCAGGTGTTGTACTCACCCACATCTTTGCTCACCATACAGCCGCAGGCAATACGCTGTCCCTTGTCGCGGTTGTCTTTTTTCTTGACAGCATACTGGTTGGCATTGAGCATTATAGCACCAGAGGGAACAGGCTCAGCTCCGAACAACGAGTTTTCTATGGTGTGAATTTCAACACCGAGGAACTTCATAAGTTTGTCATCGTTATGGGCCAGACGGACCATCAGGTCATCGTCTACACAATGGTTATGTTCAACGCCCTCGAGGTCAGCCACCTCGCCACAGGTAGCCAAAGTATAGCCCCATCCGCAATCGTTATTCAGTTGGACCAGCCTTTTTGCAAAATCCACCATCTGCTCGCTCGTCCATTCCGAATAGTTGACGCCCCCCTTTTCGAGGTTGTTCCTCACCTTTTTGTAGAGGGCAATATCGGCAAAGCTGAAAACGAGTTTCTCGGTGTAACCGCACAACTGGTCTCCAATCTGCCTGATTTTACGCAACAAGTCATCCATACCGATTCGGTCCGTCAGAATCAGCGGGTCGAACCGCCAGACCACATGCCCCTTGCCAAGCTTGTCGACCAGGGTTTTGAAAGTGTCGATGCGTTCTGCCAGCGGAGGGACACCACGCTCCAACCCTTCAGCCTCGTAATCGTTCAGGGTGAACTGGATATAACAATTTATGTTGCGCTCGTTCAGATAGTCGAGGTGCCGCAACAACGGTTTCGGATTTTTCGACCAGAAAACAATGAAACGCGTATCGGCATAAGCCACATACCCCCTAACACCGTTAAACGGATTCGTCCACGCCGAATAACCCACCCTCAACCGGTTGAAAAACCAATCGGCATAGAATGCGGGAATATCGGTACTCCGGCTTGCCGACACAATTACCGGAAACTGTGCATCGACCCATTCACCGTTTTCGCGCTGTATTTTACCTTTTCTCCACTGGGCCATAAACTGCTTTCTTTCTAATAAACAAATATACGTTATTTCCCCCTCTCCACAGGCCTTGCTGACGCACAAAAACCTATCATACTCATATACAGCATATTCTATTTTGTACAAACTGTGAAAAACGTTCAAAAAGTGAAGTTCACAACCTGTCCGGCAACCTTTCCTCCTCTGTCCGCACGCCCGCCAATCTACATCCTAACTTTGCCTTGTCAACGGGAACGAACAACCCACCGACGAGAACAAAAATTAAAGTCAAACATTTAAAATTTACGATTATGAAAACAAAACTCTTCCTTATCGCTTCACTTCTCTGCACCATGTTTAACGCAAACGCACTCGACATCGAGACCGGTATAAACGCAGAACACGTTATTCTTCCAAGCGAGTACGACGATTGCGACGACCCCGACTGCCTTTTCTTCCTGGAGGTAAGTTTCAACAACAAAAAGCTTTGTCTTGACAGACGGTCCGAGGTTAGCATCTGCACCGAATCGGGCATCACCATCTTCCAGGGCGAGCGTGTAAAACTGGTAGACTGCAGAAATTGGGGAGCCGGCAAATACAAGGTTTTCGTCAACGGGCAAGAAGCCCTCCACTTCTCCATCTGAGTAACTATTTCTGCAGCGACTTTGGCGTACATAAACCCAGCCTAACAGGAATATTTTGCATGAGAGAACAAAATATCTATTTAATCCGGTCGCCGCAAAATTCCTTCCGGCCACACTTCTGGCAAAAACTTCCCATCCAAACCTTGTCGAATTGGTCCATAGCGCCATTCACCAAATCGGGCTCATTGGTCAAAATGCCACACTCAAAATTACGGCGATTGGAAGATTTCATACCGATACCGGCCCCCGTGAGATTGGCGGAACCGACATAGGCCGTCTCCAAATCGAACAGCATCATCTTGAAATGGGCCCTCGGACACAACACGCGCTCCAACCGGGACACCAGCAAAGGATATTTGTCGAAATCAGCCCGAAAGGCCGGACCTGGTTCTTTTGCATGGATAAGGCGTATTTCAACGCCACGCGCTATCAAATCCGACAAAAGCTTAAGAAAAGGGACTGTCTCTTTACCTTGTTCCACATAAACGTCCTTAATGTCTGCGGTGCCAATCCAAAGGTAACGCTTGACATTTTTGACAAGGGAGAGTACGTCACTATAATGTTGTTCGTTTGTTATGTACTTGGTAAAAGTCTTCATTCACATTAGCAACTGTCCGCTCTAGTACCGAATAGGCACAAGTGGGTTTTGATGCAAAGATAAGCAGACCATGTATCACTTCTAGTTACACCCGAAAAACCAGTTTTATCAAACCACTACTCCCCCGGATACTTAATGCCCCACTCGCCGCGCAGGGCATCCATCATACGCATCATGCGCAAGATTTCGCTATGTGGCATAAAAGGAGTTTCAATCTTACCGTCACGAATCGCCTCAATGGCGGCCGTCACCTGGTACTCGTAACCAGAAATCTGTTTTGGAGCATCGTATTCGGCAACAATCTTAAAGTCCTTGTTTTCCACCGTCAGGTGTTGCGGATTGTTGATGTTGTCGACCACAATGCAGCCGCCATCGCCCGAAACCACCCCCATGCGGTCGGTATGGGCCAGCATACTGCAGTTGAGGGTAGCCATCTTTCCATCGTCGAAAATCTGGGTGATACTCGCCTGCGCGTCCACTCCTGTCTCCAACTTGGTGCAGGTGCTGATAGTCTTCTCAATCTTGTCGCCAAACAGCATAGCCGCAAAATTCAGCGGATAGACACCCACATCGAGCAAAGCGCCACCTGCCAATTCAGGCTTCATCAGGCGTTCCTTGCCCAACATCGGATAGCCGAGGTTGGCAGTAATAAGGGAAGGGCGGCCAATTGCGCCATTGCGTACCAAGTCGACAAGTTGCACCGACAAAGGCATGTAACGGGTCCAAATAGCCTCCGCCACAAAAACACCCTTCTGTTTAGCCAAATCGAGCACGCGGGACGCCTGTCTGGCATTCATCGTGAAAGCCTTCTCACACAAAACGGGTTTGCCGTGCTCAATACACATGAGCGCCTGCTGGTAATGGTGCGAGTGCGGAGTGGCGATGTAGACCATATCGACACCTGCATCGTCCAACATTTCGTCGTACGAGCCGTAAGCCTTTCTGACCCCGAATTCGTCAGCAAAAGCTTGTGCCTTCTCTAACGAACGAGACGCAATGGCATAGGCCTCCACCCCGTCCATCTGTTTCAGCGTATTCGCCATTTTGCCGGCAATCCAACCGGCACCAATAATTCCAATCTTAAAATTCGACATTTATAGTTGTGTAAAGCGTTAATAGAAAAATAGATTGCCGTTATAGGTCCTCTATCTCTGGGAGAGCGAGTCCGGTAATATCGGCAATATCTTGGTTTGAAAAGCCCTTGGCTTTCATCTTGCGGGCGTTGTCAATGTTTTTTGCATAAGCACCCTTCTCCAAACCGATTGCCTCACCTTCCGCACGGCCTTCTGCACGACCTTCCGCGCGGCCTTTTACCAAGCCGATTGCCTCGCCTTCCGCACGGCCCTTGTTAAAAGAGCCATCTATCAGCGCCTTTTCGGTGGCGGCCATATCCCTGTACTTGTCGTAAGTGGCGAGCTGCTCATCGGAATAGGCACCACGCTCTACGATGGAGATGGCCTTGCTGATTTCGGGATCGTCGAGCAACTCCTGCGGAACGCTGGCCGTGCTCTCGTTGACCTCGGTCATGAAGCGGAGCCACAGGCGGTGCATCTTTCCCACTGCGGCCGACTGCGGTTTGAACTTGGGCAGTTCCACAAATACCATCTCTATCCCCTCTATAACACGCTCCGGATTGCCTTGTTCCGCCATCTGGAAGAGGTGGTAGTGCTCGGTACCGCTGAACGCGTTGTCATTAACAATGCTGAGCGAGTAGACCGGCTGCAGACTGCTGTAACTGTAGCCCTTGTCCGCCTGCTTCACATAGGCTTTCGAGGCGTTGAACAGCACACGCTGCTTGAACTCGTCGGTCCAGTACATCTGCATCTCCACAATGAACTGGCGGCCCAGGTCGTCCTTGCACCGCACGTCGACTATGGAGTATTTTTTTAACGGGCTGTCGGGAACCAACTCGGGCGGCAGATATTCGATATCGGTCACTTTAGACCCGTCCTTGAACGGCAGCAGCGCATTCAGGAAACTGATAATAAGGTCGGGGTGCTCTGCGAACACCGCCTTGAAAGTCAAGTCGTATTTCGGATCCAAGTATTTGCCCATTTTCTTCTTAGTTTGGTTTGCTACAAATTTAGTAATTATATACTAACATTGCAATTGGGGGTCCGGAAACGGGGAACGGCCCCTTGGGGAGTTAAGAGAGCCACGACACAAAAGAGTGACTATTCTTACTTATTCCATATTTATTGATGCCTGTTTATAGGAAGAATAACATTAGAATATCTCCAAACCACATCCCCTGAAAATCTAAATCTAACACCTAGAAGAAATTGACCCAATTTCAATTCATCGTCAACTGTAGAAACTAAATCATAAGTTTTCCCAGTTTTTGAAACAACCTTACGTGTTACATATGGCTGATTAATAAAGAAAGCTATTGTTCTTTTAGATAAGGGAGGTACTGGCGTAGTCCTTTTACACCACTTTTTTATATCTGTAATTGGCACTGGATGACTCAATAATTCAACATCCTCTAAATATGGATTATAAACGCCATTAGAATCTTTTGCGTAAAGAATAATATTTGTACACAATAAACTATCTTTTTGCATCTTATTCTCAATTATCAGTTTGACTGAATCAGAAACCGACACATTAGACTTTTCTAATGCGAAAGTATAAAACTGAGACGTGTCATCTGCTAACATTGAATACCATGGGCCTAAAGCCATAACTACAAATATCAACTTATTTATCAGCTTTCCCCACATATAGATTGATGTTAACTATCATATTTCTTGGAATCAGGATTTTTTCAAGAGCCCGTCTTCCCGTCAGGCCCTTAACTAAGCGATTAAGAAGGGAATAGTAGAGGGCTAGGGGCAGACTAGCAACCTGCGTCAGGTTTAAAGGCATTCTATTTCATTGATGCTAAGTCCGGTAATATCGGCAATATCTTGGTTTGAGTTTGCTACAAACTTAGTAATTAAGCAGTAACATTGCAACTAGGAGTCTGGAAAGTGGAGAACGATGCCTTTGTACATTGCTTTATTTAAATAATCCGCAATTTGTCAGAACTGTGCGTCGAGTTTCATAGGCACGTATTTGTAGAAATCGGTATACGAGCACGAGTCTTGCAGCAGCGAGCTGCGGAAGGCATCGGAACAATAGCCGTAGCCCTTGAAGCGGTTCTTCAGCTGTACAATGTGCCATTTCTGCAGGCGGTTGGTGGCATTGTCATAAACTTTCTCCTGCTCGGGCGTCAGCTTTCCGGAAAGCACCCTGCGCGCGTAGATGTAGGCCATCCAGGCATTCTGTTCGGCAGTAAGTGCCTTAATTTTCTTACCAAACCCCACCTTTTCGGTCGCCTTAATATCTTTGATAAAACCGTTATAGACATCGTAATAGGCGAACTGGTCGGTCAGTTTCTCGTAAAGGGTGTCGCTGGTCACGTATTTCTTTCGGGTCAGAGCGAAGTAGAGTTCAAGGTCAGCCCTGGTCTTATTGGTATTTTGTGCCTTTGCCAAGCCCAACAGGTCGTTAACGGGAGCGTTGCCCTCGTAGAGGGCGACGAGCAACCTGCGCTGTGCGCGCTTTACCTTACGCCATGCATAGCGCTCGCATTCCAAACTGGCCTCCAACTTTTTGTTTTCAGGCATATTGCGCAGCAGTTTGTGGAAGAAATAAGGGATGTAGGCACCGTAGATGATTTCCAACTGTCGGTCTTGTCCCTCCTCGTCCATGTCCAAGTCGGCCTTATGAGGCGAGCGGAACTGCTTTATGAACTGCTCCATCTGAGTGAACTCGTTGCCACTTTCCAGCCTGAGCCTTCCCTGGGTCACAGCCAGATAGCGGCCAATCCGCCAATCGATAAGGCTGTCGAGCACCTCTTCCCTACCCAAAGCCTTGGTAAGCATATAGGCGCCCATAATGCCATTGCTGACCTGCCAGCGGACAGAATCGCCGCTCTTGAAGTGTGGGAATCCGATGTACCGGTGTTGGTCGAGCTGGAGGAACAACGAGGCAAAGTCGTCGTTCCACCGCACAGACAGCGTGTCAATTTCCTCTAACTCGTAGGTAGTGTCCACCACCGGCCCAGCGACTGGCGTTTCGACAACCTCTGCCGGCTTGTTTTGCTGGCAAGCCGCAAACAGGCAGAGTATAAAAAGAACTATAATTCTACAATAATTACGCATTTGTTTGTGTAGTCTATTTTGGCAAAGATACAATTATTGTGTGAAAGAGCGCCAATTATTGGCAGCAGTCCTCTCTTTTTAACATCCCGACTAGTCTTCTTTCCTGTTAGTCAGGTCGGTTTCGATGCACAAACGGTCGTCGACCATACGCATCATATACTGCTGTATTTGCGCCATGATTTCCGTCTCCATCCGGCTTTGCACGTCGGGCAGAGTGCCTTTCAGATTCGCCTTCAGCATAGGGTCAGTCCGTACATTGTAGAGCGCCACGGTCTTCTCGCCATCCCATTGCAGCATATAGTCACCCTGCAGAATCTGGTAGAGCGGGTTGTTGTAGTTGACCACGTACTCGTTCTTGTTCTCGCGGGTCAGCACATCGTGTCCGAACGCCACAAAAGGCTGGTCGTAGTTGAGGTAGGCCAGCACACTCGGCATAATGTCGGCCTGGCAGGCCAGTTCGTCGCTCAGCCCCCGCAGGCTGTCGTTGCCTGGTTGGTAGAAGAGGATAGGCACCGAGTAGAGTTTCTCGTCGGTCGTGTATTCGAGGTGCATCATCTGACTGGTGTGGTCGGCCGTAATCACAAACAGCGTGTTCTTGTACCACGGCATCTTACTGGCAGTCTGGAAGAACTTGCGCAACGCATTGTCGCTGTAGGCGATGCATCGGGCAAGAGGGCTCAACCCCTCGGGTAGTTTGCCCTCGTAGCGGGCAGGCACCCTGAACGGATGGTGGCTGGAAGCGGTGAACAATGCGGTCATAAACGGTTCCTTGAACGAATCCATCGTCTTGGCGTAGAACTGGAGGAACTCTTCGTCCCAAATAGCCCAATGGCCGTCAAAATCGTCATCGTTGCCGTATTCGGTCATACCATAGTAGTCTTTGAATTTGGCCAGTTTGGCGAAAGCGTCGAATCCCATAGAGCCATTCGGCGCCCCGTGGAAGAAGGCCGTATAATAGCCCTTCTTATTCAACTCGCCGGCTATGCTGTTGATGGTGTTGTTGCTGTATGAGGTAAGGATGAAGGGTTCCTCGAACATGGGTATGCTGGCCAAAACCGACGGCATGGCGTCGATACTCTTACGGCCTGTTGCATACGAATTGCGGAAGGTGTAACCTTGCTGGTAGAGGGAATCGAGGAACGGAGTAAATCCCTTGTAGGTGCCGTTGTCGAGCCCCGGATTGAAGAATTGCGAATACTCCTTACTGAAACTTTCCAGAATCAGCACCACCACGTTCAACGGTTTGAACTCACCCTTCGGCTGTGGGGTGACAATAGGGTTGAACACCTTGTCGAGGTCGGCCTGGGAGGCAAAGTAGTGCGGATTTTTATAAACTTTCTTGTTCAGGGTGCGAATCATGCAGAACGGGGTGTTGAGCACCACAGCCGCCTCGGTCCCCTTGTTCACATACTGGTTGGCGTTGCTCAGTGTAATAGGTCGCACATCGCGCGTGAAACCGCCGCGGGCACCCGCCACACACAAGCCCACAAAAGCCGCACCCACCAACAACTGCGCCGGATAGTAGACCCAAGGCGAGGTCGTGCTGGTTTTGGCGGTTGGGCGGAAAAAGGACTTCCACAACACCCAGACCAGAAAAACGAAAAACAAGACCAGATACCAGTTGTCGGCAATACCGTTCAACAGCACCCCGCCCATATTGTTCTCGTTCTTAAACTCACTGAAAATGGAGAATGTGGTGCGGCGGTTGGTGAAAGGGAAGAAACCCGTATCGCACAAATTCGAGAACAGGGCAATGGCATTGAATACCACAAAGACCCAGCGGCACACGTTCTGGTAGACCGTATGGTTGCGCAACTTGAGCGGCAACACCAACATGAACACCAACAACAGGTTCACATAGATGACGGCCGTACGGTCGAACTGGATACCTCCACGGCAAAGGTCGAAAAAGTGACCCACGCTGACATCGGAAAAGAAATTGTGGTTAACAGCAAAGAAGACAATACGGCACACCATGAACAAGCACATCATGATGAGCAGATTAACCGTCAGGGCAAATACAGGCTGCTGCTTTAGCCAAACATAGCACTGCTTCAGTTTTCCCATTTTAACGCTATTTTAAATATACCTACCAATGGGTAGTTCAGGACAAAAATCAGTCTTCGGCAAGGTCGCAAAGCAGGGTTGCAAGCGTGGTGTCGCGCACCTTCACACGCACCAGGTCGCCCACCTTGTGGTTACCACGCGGAAAGACGGCCATCTTGTTTTGCTGCGTACGTCCGCAGAAATCGTCTTTCGAGCGTTTCGACACCCCCTCGACCAGCACCTCGAACACTTTGCCAAGGTCGCGGCGGTTGCTTTCAGCCGAGAGTTCGCCCTGTAAGGCGATAATCTCGTTCAAGCGGCGAATCTTGACTTCTTCCGAAACATTGTCGGGCATGTTGCGTGCGGCAAAGGTGCCAGGTCGCTCGCTGTATTTGAACATGAAGGCACTGTCGAAAGCCGCTTGGCGCATCAGATCGAGGCTGAGCTGGTGGTCTTCTTCGGTTTCACCGCTGAAGCCACAGAATATGTCGGTCGAGATACCGCAATCGGGAATGTAGTGGCGGATGGCCTTAATGCGGTCGAGGTACCATTCGCGCGTGTATTTGCGGTTCATATCTTTCAACACCTTGTTGCTTCCGCTTTGGACCGCCAAATGAATGTGGTTGCAGATGTTCGGATACTTGGCGATGGTCTGCAGCGTCTCGTCGGTCATATCCTTCGGATGCGACGAGGTGAAACGGATGCGGATGCCTGGAAAGGCCTCGGCCACCACCGACAACAGTTTGGCGAAGTTTACCGCCCCGCCCCCATCTTCCGGCTGGAAATTGTAGGAGTTTACATTCTGCCCCAACAAGGTGATTTCCTTATAGCCTTTAGCGGCCAAGTCGCCCATCTCGTTCAAGATGCTGGTCACACTACGGCTGCGCTCGCGTCCACGGGTATAGGGGACAATGCAGTACGAGCAGAAGTTATTACATCCGCGCATAATAGACACAAAGCCCGAAATGTGGGCATTGCCGATACGCACCGGAATAACGTCCTTATAGGTTTCGGTGGTCGAGAGTTCCACATTAATGGCAGGAATGCCGTTTTCGGCACTGCCAACCAAGTTGGGCAGGTCGAGGTAACTGTCGGGGCCCGCCACCAAGTCGACGAGTTTTTTCTCCAATAGTTCGTCTTTGACGCGCTCGGCCATACAGCCTAACAGGCCGACCACCAGACCTGGCCGCTTCTTCTTCTCCTGCTGCAGCATTTGCAGGCGTCCCAACACACGCACTTCGGCATTGTCGCGCACCGAGCAGGTGTTCACCAGAATGGCGTCGGCATCGTCTTCATTCTCGGTCAGATGGTAGCCAATGGTTTCCATAACGGAAGCCACCACCTCGCTGTCGGCCACGTTCATCTGGCAGCCGTAAGTCTCAATAAACAGTTTTTTGTTTGCAGATTTTGAGTCTGTTCCCATTATTTCTATATTGATAAAAAATTCGTTTTTCCGTCAGTCCTCACTTGTCCGCCAAGTTGAAGAGCAGGTCTTTCTTCTTCCGCTTGATTCCCGGTATACGCAGCAGGTAGGTCGCATAATAGAGAACCAGGGCTATTGGCGATGCCACCAGCAATGCGAAGAAGACATAAAGGCTGAAAAGGAAGATGCGCGTACTACGTTCTTGGGCATTAGGCCCACCCTTCTTCCGGCAAAATTTAGCCCACTTGCCAAACATGCGGTGCCCCACGGTTTCCACGAACACCAGGAACGAGCGGTAGGGCACACTGCCCAAATCGACCAACTCTTGCTGCAGGTTGCTGAAATCGGCATTCTTCAACGCCTTCAACAACGGAGTGCCAAAACGACTGGCAGCACTGATATTGCTATCGGTGACCCCCGCATGCGGAATCAGCCCGTGTGCGTCCTTCTTGTCGTAGAACAGCCAACTCACAATGGAGAAGAGGCTGACCAGATTGGGGTGCTCGTCTTGCAGCACAATATAGCCCACATAGTGCGCACCAGCCAAAGCCAGCTGTTTGCGGATTTCCTTCTGCCCCATCGCCCACATGTTGCGGCATCCGTTCAGGGTGACGACCGGGCGTCCCTTCATAAAGGCGCGCGCACGCTCGTTCTGCAAAAAGGCCTCGATGGGTTGCGAAGGAGACAGATACCAGCTCTGACCCGACAAAATGACCAAATCGGCATCTTCCACACCCGAGAAATCGGGCTCTTTAATTGGAGCCGGCATGTAGAGACGCGTTTCGGGCATCAGTTGGAAGAAATCCATATAACTCCAAGGGTAAGGAAACGGAGTTACAGGCTCAATGGCCCTGTAAACCACTTCAACGCCAGCCGCTTCCACCGGCTGGCATACACTTTTGGCAATAGCAAGCGCCTGCCCTGTTTGTGTGAAATAAAAAACTGCGACTTTCATAAGTTGCAAATTTACTTAAATTTCTACATTTGTGTTGTTCCAAACGGGCAATATAAAGATTTTAACTAGGAAAAAAGGCAAAACACCGGCATCGGGAAGGGAATGCATCCGACTGCATCGGACTAAACAATTTAGTGTTAAATAAGTTCAAAACGTCTGATAAGGAAACACCCTTCACAAATAATGCTTAACTTTGCAAGATATATTTTCACATACTGAATTCACACCCCTATGATTGAACTGAAAAAAGTAGAAAGCAAAAGCGATTTGAAGAAATTCATCCGTTTTCCGTTCGACCTCTTCAAAGGCAACGATTTTTGGGTGCCGCCACTCGACAGCGCAGAAATGGAGACGCTCGACAAGACGCAAAACCCAGCTTTCGAACACTGCGAAGCCGAATACTGGCTGGCCTATAAAGACGGCAAACTGGTAGGCCGCATCGCAGGCATCATCAACCATTTGGCCAATGAGAAATGGGGAAAGAAAGTCCGTTTCGGCTGGATTGACTTCACCGACGACCTAGAAGTGGCCCGGGCCCTGCTCAACCAGGTAGAGCAATGGGGCAAAAGCAAGGGCATGGAGGCTATTACCGGCCCGCTCGGCTTCAACGATATGGACAACGAGGGTATGCTGGTCGAGGGTTTCGACAAACTGCCGACCATTGCCAACATCTACAACTACCCTTACTACCCCGAATTTATGGAGAAACTGGGCTACGAACGCCAGGAAGACTGGTTGCAGTTCCGTTTCCCTGCCTCGCAGGAGGTGCCCGAGAAAATGGAGCGTGTAAACAAGCTGATTGCACAAAAATACAACCTGCGGGTGGTGACCTTCAAGAAGGCGAAAGACATCCTGCCCTACGGCAAATCGCTATTCCACACGCTTAACAAGGCATTCTCGGGGTTATACGGATTCTCGGAACTTACCGACAAAGAGATCGACAAACTCATCAAAGACTACTTCTCGTTCGTGAACCCCCGGTTCATCTGCCTGGTGGTAGACGAGAAAGACGAGGTGGTCGCCTTCGGCATATCGATGTCGACGCTGTCGCGCGCCTTCCAGAAAGCCAAAGGCAAACTCTTCCCGTTCGGCTGGTTCCACATTTGGCGTGCTATGCAGAAAACCGACGAGATAGACCTCTACCTCAACGGTGTGCACCCCGACTGGCAGAACAAAGGCGTTCACGCACTCTACTATGTGGAAATGAACAAGGCCTACATCGATGCCGGCGTCAAATATGCCATCAGCAATCCGCAACTCGAAAGCAACATGCAGGCCGTTGGCGTATGGAACCACTACGAAAAGGAGCCGTACCTGCGCCGCCGCTGCTATTCGAAAACCCTCTGAAACCAGCATCACCTAGGAAGGAAACTTGCGCATTGCGCCGTTTTCACTAATTTTACGGCAGGGAAACCGCCAGTCCGTTTCCAAGCCATTCAATTCAAAAACAATTAAAGACATACAGATAAGATGACCGACAAAAAAGTAAGGGTGCGCTTCGCACCAAGCCCAACAGGCGCCCTCCACATCGGTGGTGTTCGTACCGCACTCTACAACTACTTGTTCGCCAAACGCCATGGCGGCGAAATCCTCCTCCGTATTGAAGATACCGACTCGAACCGCTTTGTGCCAGGAGCAGAAGACTACATTATCGAGTCGTTCAAGTGGTTGGGTATCAAGTTCGACGAAGGTGTAGGCATTGGTGGCCCTCATGCCCCCTACCGCCAGAGCGAACGTCGTGAAATCTACAAGAAATACGTCAACCAGCTGCTTGAGTCCGGACACGCCTACATCGCATTCGACACTCCAGAAGAACTGGAAGCCATGCGCCAGGCTACACCAAACTTCCAATACGACGCCCACACCCGCGCACAGGGTAAGAACTCGCTCACCCTTTCGAAAGAAGAGGTGGAGCAGCGCATTGCCGCAGGCGAGAAGTACGTAGTCCGCGCCAAGATTGAGCCAAACGAAGACATTGAGGTGAACGACCTGGTCCGTGGCAAGGTGGTTATCAACTCTAACATTCTCGACGACAAAGTCCTCTACAAGGCTGCCGACGAGTTGCCAACCTACCACCTGGCCAACATTGTAGACGACCACCTGATGGAGATTACGCACGTGATACGTGGTGAGGAATGGCTGCCATCGGCACCGCTCCACGTGTTGCTCTACCGCTATTTCGGTTGGGCCGACACCATGCCACAGTTTGCCCACCTGCCACTGCTGCTGAAACCAGAAGGCAACGGCAAGTTGAGCAAGCGCGACGGCGACCGCCTCGGCTTCCCTGTATTCCCACTCCGCTGGGTTGACCCTAAGACCGGCGACGTATCGACCGGTTACCGCGAAGAGGGCTACCTGCCAGAAGCCCTGGTCAACTTCCTGGCCCTGTTGGGCTGGAACCCGGGCCTCGACCGCGACATCTTCACCTTCCAGGAACTGATCGACCTGTTCTCGTTCGAACACGTCAGCAAAGCCGGCGCACGCTTCGCCTACGAGAAAGCCAAATGGTACAACCACGAATACCTCATCAACAAAACCGACGAGGAAGTGGCCGAACTGTTTATGCCAATCCTTGCCGAACACAACGTGCAGTGCGACAAAGCGAAGGCCACCTACATTGTTTCGCTGGTGAAGAGCCGTCTCAACTTCGCTAAAGACTTGTGGAACGAGACTTCGTTCTTCTTCGAGCGCCCTACCGCTTACGACGAGAAGTCCATCAAGAAACGCTGGAAGCCGGAAAGTCCGGAAATACTGACTAACCTCTGCGACATTCTCGACCGCATCAGCGACTTCAGCTCGGCCAACACCGAGGCTGTTGTTATGAAGTGGATTGAAGACAACGGCTACAACACCGGTACTGTGATGAACTCGTTCCGCATCACGATAGTCGGAGCTGCGAAGGGGCCTCACATGTTCGACATCATCGCCATTCTCGGAAAAGAAGAGACCCTTTACCGCGTAAAGGCCGCACTTGAGGTCATCAAATAAACGGAACGAAGAGAGACTATCAGACAAAAAAGACATGCGCTATTTATATAGTTTCGGCATATGGCTGTATTGGCTGTTGGTGCGCATAGCCGCACTGTTCAACGAAAAAGCCAAGTTTTTTGTTGACGGCCGCCAAGACTGGTACAACAAACTGCAGCGACAAATAGACCCGAATGGCCGCTACATTTGGTTCCACGTGGCATCGTTAGGCGAATTCGAGCAAGGTCGCCCTATTATAGAACGTATCCGTCAGGAGCACCCCGACTATAAGATTCTTCTTACCTTTTTCTCGCCCTCAGGCTACGAAATCCGTAAGAACTACAACCAGGCCGACATTGTGTGCTACCTGCCGATGGACACCGTTGGCAACGCCCGCAAGTTCGTGGAACTGTGCAAGCCGCAAATGGCCGTCTTTGTGAAATACGAGTACTGGATCAACTACCTGCACGAGTTGAAGGCAAGAAACATACCGACCTATATGGTATCGGCCATCTTCCTGCCCACCCAGGCTTTCTTCAAATGGTATGGCGGTTGGTACCGCAAGGTGCTGGGCACCTTCAACCACCTGTTTGTACAAGACGAGCAGTCGGTCAGCCTGCTGGCCACCATTGGCGTAACGAACGCTACCGCCTGTGGCGACACGCGTTTCGACCGGGTGCTGGCCATTGCACAGAGTGCGAAAGACCTTCCGGTCTGCGAAGCCTTCAAGCGTGGCGAAAGCCCCATCTTGATTGCCGGTAGCTCGTGGCCGAAAGACGAGGACCTGCTGGCCGAATACTTCAACACGAAAGACTACCGCATTATTATAGCTCCGCACGAAACCGACGAGGGACACGTACAGGAAATCATCGGCAAGCTGAACCGCAAGTGCGTGCGCTACACACAAGCCACAGCCGAGACAGCAGCCGCGGCCGACGTGCTGATTATTGACTGCATTGGCATCCTTTCCAGCATCTACAAATACGGCGAGGTAGCCTATATTGGTGGCGGATTCGGCGTGGGCATCCACAACATTCTCGAACCAGCCGTTTACGGTATGCCAGTGGTGTTCGGACCGAACTACCACAAGTTCCGCGAGGCGGTAGAGATGGAAAAGGCCGGAGGCGCCTTCCACATAGAAGACGGCAAACAACTGACCATGGTGCTCGACAGCCTGCTGTCGCCAAACTCACAACGCTTGGCCGAAACGTCAGCTATCGCCAAACAGTTCGTCGCCGCTAACAGCGGAGCCACCGACCTCATTATGGGACATTTGTTCGGGAAGTAATAGACAAGGTTATAAATATACGTGCGCCACTAGGCTTATGCTTAGTGGCGCACGTTTTTTATATTGGTTCTAGCGGGATCTTAGTCAGTACTGACAATCGATTGTAAAACTCGGCCTAAAGGACATTTTTTAGGATAAAAAGTCTGCGAAGCCTTATGATTACTATCTTTGTAGAAGATCAAAGATAAACATGAATCAAAAAAATGCATTAAATGTGGCAGTGTCGATGTCGTAAAAAACGGACACAATGGAGCCAAACAGTTGTATAGATGTAAATGTTGTGGCGCTCAATTCATAGGAGGACTTCGAATTGATAAAGAAAAGTTATGGCATGAATATGTTGTCGGGCGACAGACATTGTCAGCGTTAGCATTGAAATTGAAATACAAATGCTCCAGTAAAACGATACAAAGAAAACTCCATTCCTATAAAGTCGAGCGTAATGTGTCAACTCCATCACCAGTGATTGTCATTATGGACACAACTTATTTTGGAAGAGGCAACGGGTTGATGGTGTTTATAGATGCATTAACAGGCGAGGTTCTTCTGCGGTTTCGGTTGAAAAATGAAACTGCAGAGCAATACAAAACAGGGATATCTATTCTAATTGGTCGAGGTTTTCAAATAAAGGGTCTGGTATGTGATGGAAAGGTTGGTCTATTGGGTTTGTTTGGCAATATACCAACCCAACTGTGTCAATTTCATCAGATCCAGATAGTACGACGTTACCTCACACAAAAGCCAAAGATGCCAGCTAGTGTGGAATTGTTGCGCTTGGCAAAGTCTTTAACTAACTTAAGCAAACAAGCCTTTATCAAGAAACGTGGTGATTGGCACGCCAAGTGGAAAGACTTTATTAACGAAAGAACAACACCACAAACAGGCAAGAGTTTCTATACCCATAAACGTCTGAGAAGTGCTTACTTCAGTTTGAAAAGGAATACCCCCTGGCTATTCACTTACCAAGAACCGGAAAACAAAGGAATGCCCAACTCTTCGAATAAGCTGGAAGGCTTATTTTCACATCTAAAGTCGTGTCTAAGGAATCATAATGGTATTAACGAAGACTCCAAAACCAAACTCATAGATGGGTTTTTCGAGGCATTTTGTGCTAAAAAGTAAGGCATGAGGTGCTAGCGACCCCATGCCACTGTTTTACTTTTTATCACACAAGTTTACCCTCAAAGGGTTGCTCCCCAGCAGAGCCCTTCTCCGTTTCACTTGATGCTGCAAATATAAGATAGTCCTCATTTCACTATCCTAAATTTTGTCCTTTATACCGAATTTTTAGGGGAGTCTTGTGAGAGGCAAGCCTCTCACAAGACTCCCCTAAAAGAGAAAAAAGTATTAACCAGTTGTCAAAAAATGGGGAGTACTATAACGTAACATCTTTTTCTAAATCGGCACTTGGCTTAGCATAAACTAATTCCGAAAAGAGAAATCTATTCAAAAACGCAAAGCAAATAGTAGAACTCCAATTTCCTATTTGAATATCAGTGAGTTACATTTAAATAAAAAAAAGATAGGTAACACTTTAGAAACGAGAGGACTTACATATTCCTACACACTTCTCACCAAACCAAAGAACGCTCATCTTGGGTGCAACGGTACAAAACTAATATGACATCACCAAATCTTATTTGTTAATTCTGGTTTGTTAATTGGATTTCATTTGTTAATCCGATATTTGCCTAAAGCCCCATTACACGCTACTATTATCACTTTTTGTTTGTGAATTTCGTTTGTTTGTTTTGTTAATCCGACATCGCCATTACCCAATATTTTCTATCAATGACTTTAATGAATCCCTTCTTCTTAAGAGAAGACAGAAGATTGGTGACCTTGTCAAACTTCTGTTGTTTAGAAAGCGTCTCTGGCAATTTATTGTCCAACAAAGTCGTTAACTCCTGGCGAGTAGCTTTTCCAAAATTGGTAATATAGTCAATGATGAGTTTTTTGAAATAATCGTCATCAAAACTTTTATTCTTAATATATGATGTTTTTAGTCCTACATGCTTTGACTGCTTAACAACAGAAAAAGACAGATATACATTAGGCTTTCTGCCTTCCACATACTTCTTTCTCCTAAGATAAGCAAGGGAGTCTTCCGAAATGTGCTCATGCTTCTGAACTTTATCTAATAATATAATGTCAGCCAAAGTCAAATTTGGATTATTGACCAGTATTTTTGCAAAGTTCTCGTCCAGCACTCTGCCCTCTATCTCACAAACCACTGTCTGTCCCCCCAAGTCATAATTCGGCATCGGGAAGAAGCGTTTCTTCTGTTGCAAATAGAGTTTACGGATACCACCCCCCTCTGTCTCTACCATCTTCACATTACGCATAGCTTCCACCAAAAACTTGTTGCGATATCTTGATTCAGGAAAGTCATTCTCAACCACAGACTCAACGGACAGTGGCAAGAATGTACCATAATTCTTAAAACACAGACGTTCATCTTCATATTCTACTACCTCTATTCTCGCAGAAAGACTATAATCCTGATGTGCGATGGCATTACATAAAGGCTCTCTGATGGTGAAGACATCGTAGCGCAATAAGGTGTCAGGGAACATATTCCCCTCTATCGTATAAGTGTATGTGGCATTCTTTATTTTCCCAGCAACCTCATCTACTGCGAGTATCATGGGAATAGAGAAGATACCAAACTCATCATTTTCGGCAACCCCATCCTTTTTGCGCATCCATCTGATTTTGCAAACGGCTGGCGAAAGGAAGTGCTCACTTTCCTCTCTACCTAAGAGAATGATTGTAGAGTTCGTGATTTGTCCTTTTATTGTAAGTTTTGCCTTGTTCAAGAACGTTGCATCGTCCCACGCTTTTATTTCTGTCTCTCGTTCACGATGCAATTCAATGAATTTCTCACGAGCTTTGGCAATCGCATGAGGATCAAGATCATCAATACTAGCATCTTGGATAATCTGTGCAGACCAATCATATTCAACATCATCCTGTTCGTCCAGGATAGCGTTTCTTCGCGACACTGTCAACTCTATCAACGAGTCATCCAACCTTTGCCATGCCTTATTATGCGCATAAACGGGTTGTCTCTTCATATGTCTTGGCACATGGATGACCCATACCGTTTTGTGAGTATCATCTGTAACAAATTCATCTACAAACAGGCCCTCTGAAGGTAGATTGGCACATTGGTCTATCAAACGTAGCCGTGCTTTCTGAACATCGTAGTTGTAAGTATCCGTCCCGACTATCTTCAAGGTCTTATCTTCAGCACCGACAACCAGATGCCCACCCTCCATGTTAGCCAATGCCGACACGTAGGAGATGACATCATCCTTCTCATGACCGCTAAAGTCATTCTTCAGGTTCTTGAACTCCTTCCACTCGCAACCCTCATCCTCCTTGGGGTATTGCATGATGAGATATTGTTGTAATGCTTG
>DGTD01000066.1 GCA_002396385.1 Bacteroidales bacterium UBA4345 | reverse complement strand
CAGGGCATCATCATGCTCTTCGGCATTTGTACGGTTATAGCCGTCGTACTGAATACACAAGGCGGTCTTGTCGAGGCTTTTCAAAAAATGGCCGAACAGACCCCTAACAACGACGACCTGACACAAAAGGGGGCCGCCCTCTATGCCAACTTCAAGCCGGGCGATTTCGCATCGTGTTTCGGACCTAACGCAATGAGTCTGTTTGGCGTTATTGTATTGACCTCACTCGGCACATGGGGACTTCCACAGATGGTAGGCAAATTCTATAGCATTACCGACGAGTCGGCCATTAAGCGCGGTACCATTATCTCTACCATTTTCGCATTTGTAGTTGCCGGAGGGTGCTATTTCCTTGGCGGTTTTGGACGTCTTTTCGTTCCAACAGCCTTCAATGCGGAGAAGGGTAAATTTGTATACGATAACATTGTTCCAACCATGCTCGACACTCTGCCCGATATATTAGTGGCCTTGGTTGTTTTGCTGGTACTCTCGGCTTCTATGTCGACCCTGGCCTCTTTGGTGCTGACTTCTTCTTCTACCATGACACTCGACCTCATCTACCGGGATAAGAAATCGAAAGAAGGTGAAGTACCCGATGGAACTATTGACGATACCGTAATAGAGAAGCGCGAGCGACGCAAGATTGTGGTGATGCGCGTGCTCATCATTTTTTTCATTGTCATTTCTCTGCTTATCGCATTAAATCCACCACAATTTATCGCCCAGCTGATGGGTATTTCATGGGGAGCACTTGCCGGAGCCTTTTTAGCTCCGTTCATGCTAGGCCTGTATTGGAAAGGTGTCACCCGTGCCGGAGTTTGGGCCTGCTTTGTTTGGGGAGTAGGGCTTACAGTTGTAAACATGTTGTCGGGCAACGCTATTCTAAACCCTATTGACTGTGGAGCCGTTGCCATGGTTGGCGGATTTGTGGTTGTTGCCGTGGTCAGTCTTTTCACTAAGAAAATGGACCAGAATAAGGTAGATAACATATTTGAGTGCTACAAAAAGTAAACAGCAGCACCAAACAAAAAAATGAGGGTCAGGGAATATCCTGACCCTCATTTTTTGTTATAAAACTTGTGAAAGTTCTAGTAAAATTTCTTCTCCTATTCTTTAGAAAGAGAAAATTGAATCCAATCAGTCTAATAACCGGTGGTAATGACAGAACATAAGTTTGCCGTCGGCATCACGCAAATGGAAGCCGTTCCCTTCACAATAGCGGAACATTTTACAGTCGGCGCATTCGCCAGTCTTCATCCAACTGCGGTCGCGGAACACCTGATACCTGTTGGTCCAAACCTCCCATAGGTCGTCTTTATAGATGTTGCCTTGGCTGTAGTCGGCCCTTATGCTCGGGCAGGCGCCGATGCTTCCGTCTGCCAGTATTGAGCAGACTTTCTTGCCGGCCTGGCAGTCGTAGAAATGGTCTCTGACCTCTAGTTCGTAGCCTCCTAAAAATCCCTCACAGCCGTAGTTGACTTTAATGCGTCCTTCATTGTTAGTGGCCGCAATAAACTTCATCAGGTCGGTAAATTGCCGGTTGTTTAGCTGCAGTTCGGGTTCTTGGGCTCCTCTGCCCACAGGAAAAACGGTGAATATCCGCCATTTTTTCAGGCCTAATCCAATTAGGAATTCCTTAAACTCATTCAGTGAGTCGAAGTTTCGTTGGTTGGCGCAGGTTACCACATCGAAGGCCATAGAGTTGTCGGCAATGATGGTTTTTATTGCCGATACGGCGTGTTGGAACCCGTTGGGTATACGGCGCATCCAGTTGTGTGCTTCTTCAAAGCCGTCGAGGCTGATGGTAATAGAGTGCATACCTGCCCTTTTCAACTTTTGGAAGCGTTCGGGGGTCAGCAGTTGTCCATTCGATACCACTCCCCAGGGGAACTCGCGTTTGTTGAGTTCCATCCCTACCTCCTCCAGGTCGTTCCTAACCAAGGCTTCGCCACCGGTGAAGATGATGAAGGTTTTGTGAGGGTCGACATGGGGTTTCAGCGAATCGATGACTCTAAGGAAGTCAGCGGCGGGCATGTCTTTACTTTGGGCTGTTGCCTTGCAGTCGCTTCCACAATGGCGGCAAGCGGCGTTACAGCGTAATGTGCATTCCCAGAAAAGGACTCTCAAATCGGGCTGAGTGTCTTTTTTTATTCGTCGCACCAGTTCAAGTGCCAGCCTTTTCCTTAGAGAAAGTTTTTTTGAAACCATTAATTGTCTTTATTATCTGCCTTATTAAGTACAATGTTAAATTCTTTAGTGGCTGTTCCTATGTTCCATTCGCTTTTGTTACCAGTAAGGTCCGATGTGTTTATTTCAAAAACTGTGGTGTCGGACTTGTATCCCTCTTTCGATGAAATCATTCGGTAGTTCCTTTGGGTTGGTGAAATAGTTGTTGCAGTCGAAAACTTCCCGTTATCGTCCGATTGAGTGTTTGTTACAATACGGGCGTTGATATCAGAGTCATTTTTTATGGTTATCGACTCAAACGTGATGGTTGCGTTGTCTATACCTTCGCCTTCATTGCTCTTTATTGTTCCTTGGGCTTTGAAAACAGCGTATGGAGATCCATATTCTACTGGAGTGTCGTCTTCGTCGTTGTTGCTACAGCTTTGTAGGTTAATGCCCAGTAAGCTTAACAAAGTGGCGTAAAATGTGGTGTGTTTCATAACATATATGTTTTTATTTTTCTTCTTCAGGAGCTGAAAGGCTTTCTTCTGGCCCGGAGAATTCAGATGTCGGGCATCCGTATTCGTCTTCCACCACATCGCTAGATCTGTTTTTTCTACAACCCAATAGCTGTAGCAGGGCTGTATAGATTTTGTTTATAAACTGAATCATATCAAAATGGGAAGTGGTGCCTTTGCCTTAATTGCTGCTGTCGGAATCGTCTTTTTTCAAGGTAATCTTGCACTTTTTCGACACCTTACCATCCGACCAGTTTTTTCCGCCGCTGTAGTCGCTAGCTTCGAATTTCACATTAGTGGTGTCATTCTTGTATCCTGATTTTTGGGTAATTACGCGCACGTTGCTGATGTTACTCTCACTCGAAAAACGGTAAGTGAAGTTACCTAAAATGTCTGTATTAACATCTGCTTTAAATTCATTATTGTTTTCGTTGAATTTCCCGGATTTGTTTTGTATATCAACTGAAATTTCTGCATTATTGATGGGGTTTCCATCTTCCGAAACCACGTTACCTTGTAGTCTGTAGTCCGTAATCGGGCATCCGTATTCTTCTTCTTCATCACTGCAACTGGTTAACTGAAGGCCTAATAACGATAGAAGAAAGTAATAAATTCGTTTTTTTTTCATAATAGTTTTTTTTAGTTACGTTTATTAAATTCATTTTAAGAAATCGCTAAGGCTGTTGAGGTTACATTTTTACAGCCATAATGATTATAATCATGCAAATATAGTATCATTTTTTAATTTTGTGAAATATAGATTATGATTTTACGCATCTTTTCATGCGGTAATACACTCTGTGTTTACATTTCAGAATCAGTGAGTACCTGCACATGTAGTAACCCATGTTGTGAAAGCGATGTTTGTCTTTGTCCTGACTATGCCAATGTTCCTCGAATAACAATTCTTGACTGTTGAAGTGATTTCAACGTACCCCGCCAGACTAGGCTGTTATGTGGTCTACCACAGCCGATGGATTTAGAAGTAAGTCGTTACTTACATCCTTTAGTCAGGATATTATTCGTCTTTTTTCAAAGTAATTTGGTGCATTTTGGTAACGGTACCTTCATCATTGTTGCCATCGCCTCCAATAAATTCCTCTCGATTAACACGGAAATAGTTGGTGTCGGGAACAAATCCTTCCTTTGAGGTTATTATGCGGCAAGTCATCGATTGTGCTCCATAGAGTTCCTTTTTAGAATGGAATTGTCCGTATCGATCGGTATAAACATCAGCAATAGATTCGGTAACCCTCTTGACAGCAACCGAATCGTATGGGTCTATATCAATCTTGTCAATTTCAACTCTTGCGCCTTGTACAGACTTGCCATTTTCATCGCTTACAACACCATAGTTCTTAAAGTAGGCAACATATTCTGTTCCATAAGCGCAGCTTGGCAACTGCGTTCCTATAGCGGCCAATAAGGCAGTGTATAATCTCGATAGTTTCATAAATACGCAATTTATAAAAGGTTGTTTTTTAGAAAACAAATTTAATATTATTATACAACTATTATATATAACCCTTTGAAAAAAATCGAAAAAATGGAATGAATTACAAATAAATTTACGAGGTCCCAACTTTTCCTGTCTCGAATTGTAACACCCCGTGCTCTTTTTACTATTTTTGTTTTACAAAACAGATCAACAATGGATAAGAAAATTGTATTGTGGGCGACACTGAGAAGATTAAAGTCTTCCGGCTTTTATTCCTGGGACGAAGACGATCTGGCATTTGTGAGGGGGGTGGTAAGCCAACCTACATTTGAAGACTGCCTCCAGTTTGTGACCGAACGTTTTACCAATTATATTGAAAGTAACGAGGAGCGTAAAGAAAAAGCTGAAAAACAATATGAACAAAGAGCCAGCGAAATAGAGCACTGGTTCACATCATACAAACCTATTCTTGAAGACGAGTTGAAAAGACTGCCTAAAGGAGTTTAGTCGTCATCGTCGTCTTCCTTTATGCCATAGGCTTGAAACATTTTATTAAAATCGTTCTCAATCTGTTCCATTACTGCATGCGGGTCGGAACTGCATGGTAGTGTTGGTTCCCCAAAATGCAGGGTTGCATTGTAAGGCAAAATAACGACACCGCCTTTAGGTAGTGAAGTTCCCATTCCCGTCATGAAGACCGGAATATATTTAAGCCCTTGTTTTTGAGTCAAGAGGCGAGCAATGCCCGACTTCATCTTACTCATTTGTTCAGGTTCTCCACGGCTTCCTTCTGGAAACAATATGAGCGAATAACCATCGTCAATGGCTTTCAGCATCTTGTTCATGGAATAGTTAACACCATCAGCCCTTTTCGAATGCCGGTTAATGAGCAAGGTGTTAATAAAGAAATTGCTGAATTTAGCTTTAAGCTTTGTGTTCCCGAAATAATCTTCCGCAGCAACAGGCCGTACTTTCCACAATATGTCGCCAGGAATAGAGGTTAGCAGGCTGAGCGTATCGAGGTGGCTGTTGTGGTTAGCTATAATCACAAACTGGTCCTCATTTCTTAAAAATGAGCAATCGGGATACTGCACACCGACAAAATATTTCAATATCGGGCGGCAGAAGTATTTGTATACCAGCTTTAGGCAGGCTGATTTTAAAATAGGTTTTTCCATATTACTTCAAACGGTTGGAAAGGAGGATATACCAGGAAGTATATCAAATGGAAGAAAGCCGGTGCGGTAAACGAAAGTGAATCAATGCGGTCGAAGATGCCACCATGTCCGGGTATGGTGTCGCTCATATCCTTAATTCCCTTGTCTCGCTTGATAGCCGACAACACAACGTCGCCGGCGAAACCGAATACGGCAATAAGGGCACTCGTAAATATCAGTTGCGGTGTTGAGAGCGGGGTTAGAAAACCTATAAAGTAGCCAATAACTACAGTTGAGCAGACCCCACCAATAAAACCTTCCCATGTTTTGTTGGGACTGACATTAGGCAGAATTTTATGTTTCCCCAGGGTTTTCCCCCAAGCGTACTGCATAATGTCGTTGATTTCTGTCAGGAATACAAGGAAAAGCAGAAGACCACGTCCGCCTGAAGAGAAACCCTCAAGCTCGGGCATTGACAAAAGAAAAGCCAGGTGGCTCAAACCGAATACCGATAGCATCAGCGTCCATTGCAGTTGTGCCATCGATTTTGTAATGCGGTGTGTGTCTTGTTTGATGACCAAAATAGGAGGTAACAACAAGAACATTATTACGGGTATGAAGATGATGTAGCCTCCATACCATTTAATGTAGGCCAACGTATATTGGACTGGAATCGCCAAAAATGCCAACAAAAGGGCGCTACGGTCCGACTGTCTGAAATGCAGTACAGAATATAACTCTCGGAAGGCAAAGAAAGAAAGGATACCCAAACAAACATATGAGGTGGAATCGTTAATGAAGATTGCACAAATGAAAACAATAATCATCATCCACCAACTCTTTGTTCTGTTCTTTATCTCTTCAAGATTCTTTTCCGGAAAGGCTTTCTTGTAAAAGAATAAAACCGTACTGACTATCAGCAAGGTGACTAATATAATTGAAATCATCAAGATGACTTCGCTGCTCTGTGATGGGAACAGTATTCTTAGAAATTCTCTCATTATTCGTTATTGTGGGTCATTAAACAGAGTCGGTTTATAAGGGTGGCAACCAGGCCTATATTAATAACTACAAGCGCCACCAGATAAACGGTTTGGGCGTAACCAAACGGAATTGCAACTGCAGCGGCCAAAGAGGCGAAAGTGAGTACAGCCATTCGGTGTTGCTTTGCCATCGGACCGTTAAAATAGTGGTTATGCGTCTTGTAGGCACCAATCCAACGGAAATAGGCTGTCATAACCGCGTTAAGTGCTGCCAACCATGCCAATTCTACGCCAATACCTCCAACAACATAACCAACTGGCACTATAAAGAAGGCGTCGGCAAAACGGTCGGGCATATCGTTGTAAAGGTCTCCGTTGGGTGAACGTTTGCCTCCTTCAACCGCAACCATGCCGTCGAAAAGGTTACAGAGCAACCTGCATTGCACACAGCCTGCAAACAGAATGTAAGCTATGTAGCGGTTTAAACCTAACAAAACAGAACTTAACAAAAGTGAACAACCAACTATCGAAAAAAAAATACTCATCAGCGATATGGCGTTGGGTGCCACGTTCCATTGTGTAAGTTTATGGGCAACAGCATTTGCCCAACCAGTGTTGCGGGATGCGATTTCTCGCCTGCCGTCTACTTCTTGTTTCTCTTGCATAATGTTTCTGTTTCAAATCCGGCCGCACCATTAAATCTTAGATTTCTTATAGTATCGATTTCGGTTGTGCTACCGGTTATTTTACACAAAGATAAATAGAAAATAAATATATTTAAATGATTAAATCAGTTTTTAGGAATTGTTCACTATTGAACACTCTCCCTTATGGCCTGTTTTACTCACCGACTGCCACTTTAATGTTGTTGACCATGTAAACGCCTGCTGGCAGTGTTACAACCGCTACTTCATGCTCGTTCATAACTTGATGCCAGAATAATTGTCCGGTTACGTTGTAGACAACCACGTTCTGCTTTCTCAGACTTTTTACGCTTATCTCTTTATTTCCGGAACAAACCGTCAACCCCGGGTCGTTACCCAGCGACACCTTATGTGTTGGTACGCTGGTTTGTTCGTAACCAAGGCTTTCCATCCATTTTTTGTAACTGCCATCCGACTCGTCCGATATAGTTGGATAAGAGTGTTTTTCTGAGTCGAAACAGAAAGCAAAGCGGTTGGCCAGATTGTCGCCTGCTTTCGCAAGTCCGGCAACTCCACTAACAGTAGGTGTGGCAAAAAGGTTAGACAGTGCGAGACTAGGATTTGAAACAGGTGAGAGGAAGTAATAGCCGTCATTCCCGGCTGACTTTATATTCCAAAGCTGCTTTTGAGTTCCTGTAGAGTCTGTCCAGCAAAGTTTGCCATCGTCAACACCGAGGGCCTGGTTCGTTCTAGTGTTAATCAGAATATATTGTCCGCTCGTATTGGCACTGATTCGGAACGAGCAGTTTATCTGCTCGTCATCTTCTGAGAGCAGGAATTTACCTCCCTTGTCAGAGAAAATCCGGTTGGCATTCCTTGAGAGCAACAGGTATTCCTTGCCTTCCTCGAATTTTTTCACTCGCCTGTAGCGGTTTAGCTTGTCAAACAGGCTTAGGTCCCATTCGCTATAGAAACGGATGATTGGGTATCCTGTACGCATATCTATAGGCAGCCAAATGTGCCACGACTCACCCACATTGGCATCGCTGAAATAGTCTCCTCCTTTCCAGCGGTCGCCCATATAAATGTAGGCATTATAGCGGTTAGGCACCGCGAAAACATAGTTGCTCTGCGAGTTGTATGTTTTATTGGCGTTGTTGTCAACGCATGGATTCCCCAAATCTACCCATCCCTCGAAAGGAAGTTCGCTATATGAGGCATGTGCAGCATTCGGGTCCCAACCTGTACATCCCGATGTGATAGCCACAAAACGTCCGTGGTATTTGATGACAGCCGGCGCCTCATACTGTTTCTTTACGAAAATACGTGCCCACTTATTGCTAAGGTCAAGAAAGTTGTCGGTCAGCAGCGTAGTGTGCATCGTCATATTCTCTTCAGCCGAACCGAAGTGGTAGCCCACCCTGTATTCGGGGTCGAAAAGCAACGTTTGGTCACGCGACCCCGAGGGTTGCTCGTCGCCCCTCGGCCGCATGGTTTTCACAAAAGTGTATGGCCCTGTCACCTTATCGCTGTAAAGAATAGCGACCCTTGAGGCGGCATAGCCCGATCCGTTTTCCCAATGCACCCACATCACATACTGGTTGGTGTTTGGGTTGTACATAACTTTAGGTCGCTCGAGCGTACGTCCGTAGTTCATATCCTGGTAGTCGTTGCGCAAGGGCGCTTCAGGACATTTGTAGGCCATACACTCGTATTTCCAGTTGTAGAGGTCTTTCGACGTGTAGCACACAATGCCGTTGCTCCTTACTGGCGACTTACGGTAGTTTTCACCAAACCAGTAATAAGTGCCGTTTTGGTAAAGTACACATCCACCATGCGCGTTGATGTGGTTGCCGTCTTCGTCAAGCCAGTTTACTCCCAGCCGGGTTGCACTGCTGCCATTGTGGAAACTGTGGTAAGGCTGTTGGTTGAAGGCCGAAGCACGTACCAACTGCCAATAGTGTTTGCCGTCTGATCCGCTTTTGTCGCTGTACACACCACTTCCATCGGCCGAAGCGTCAGATCCAAGGTAGAGGTCGTTTGAGGCAAAACGTATGCGTACAAAGAAATCCTCATTCGGAGCGTAGCCAATCGCCAGGTGGCTTGTTTTAGCGTTGGTGTTGTCGGCTAGTGTGGTGTTATATTCGCCAGAGGCAGCCAGGAACTTACCCGTCGAAACGTTTTTCAGAGCGTATGTTCCGTCGCCAAGTTGCACTATGGTAAACTGTTGGCTGTTGCTGCCAGCGGGCTCTTTCAACTGCAGTTTGTTACCGCTATAGGTCAGCAAGCGGTTGCCGGCATGTACCAGATAGTAGGTTTCTCCGACCGAAAAAGGCGGATTGCGTCTTGCTTTATAGTCATCGACAGCATTCTTCAGCGATGCGGTCGTCTGGTTGATTTCTGCTTGGCTTTGACTGTGGTCAAGCACAAATTGTGCATCATCTACCGCATCTTGAAGAGCCTGTCGTACATTCTTTGGATAATTGCCTTCTCCATCGCCTTCCGAAGTGCTGGCAAGCAGGTCTTCGGATTTCCCGATAACGGCCTCAAGACCGTCTTTCACCAACACATTTTCAGCAGCTTCGCGCACGAACCAGAAGTGCAGCATCTCGCTACCGCTTTTATCAGAATAGACCGCTGCTCCTGGAGCGGTACCGTCGGTACCGAGATAGAGGTTGTTGTTGAGACATTTGAACTTCACGAAGTCGCCACCGGCATCCTCCACAACAAATTGTGCAGAGTTGGCGGTGGAAGTGGTGTATTCGGTGTCCCATGTTCCTGTTTTTGCGACATTCCTTCCATTTTTAATATTTCTGATGAGCCAATTGTTGCCACTCTTCACAAACTGGAAGACCTGATCGTCGGCCGACTGGAAGGTGTGCAGATTGGGGTTCCCGTCGACAGAAGAGAGTACCAAACCTCCGGCATGGAAAATGTAGTAGTGCTTGTTGCCATCGATGGCACCGTGGACATTTGTGCCTAGAATAAGGCACAACGTAATGAAACAGCTATTCAAAAACTTCATAAACATTACTTGTGTGTTTTTCGCTCCTAAAAAAGCGTATTTTTGATTATTCGATGCAAACATAACAATAATAGCTGGTTATAAAAAATAATAGAAAGATGTTTTTATGCTTTTCGCTTGCATATCTAAATTATTTATGACTATATTTGCGCAGTGTTTTAAAAAGTAGTTTGAATTTTATATGCACATATACCGCTTTACGCTTTACACACTTTTATCTTCGGTATTAGGCTTTATTGGAAGCAACCATTCGGTGGCTGCACCGCCTTCGAGCCTGAACGGATGGAATATGGTGTTTAATGACGAGTTTGACGGTGACCACCTCGACAAAACCAAATGGAACCCGACCTATAACTGGGGCCATACTCACAATCACCGCGCCTATTGCGTGGAAGAGAATGTATCGGTTGCCGATGGAAAACTCATCATCAAAGGCGAGGCGAAAAGGCATCCGCAAGCTCCCGCCACCTGTAAAAGTGGCGATAAAACCTATTCGCTTGACTACACGTCTGGCGCCATAGACACCAGGGGAAAATTTGAGGTGAAACACGGTTACATTGAGGGCCGTTTTAAAATGCCGAAACAACTGGGAACCTGGCCCGCTTTCTGGACTCTACAAGATGGTTGGCCTCCTGAAATAGACATTTTCGAAGTTCCTCACAGCCGTAACGAAAACCATTACTACCTACACTACACCAAAACCGACTGGTATGCGCAACACGGCTCGGCGTGGGACCACGAAGCCTCGTTCGGCGGTGTGCATAAAGGTCCCGATAAGTCGGCCGACTTTCATAACTATGGGGTAGAGTGGGACGATCAGTTTATGCGTTTCTATTTCGACGACCAACTGGTGGCTACCTACAACAGGCCTGCAGAACTGAGCCAGCTGAGTGCCCAATACATCATTATAAACTTGGCTATTGGCGGTTGGGCAGAAACAACGGAAACCCCTATACAGGTAACCAGCGGAAATCCGGCTTATCTGGAGTGTGACTGGGTAAGGGTTTGGAAGCGGAACGAAACATCGGCACTTTCGACAGACCAAATTAAACTGATGTCGTTGGAAACAGGAACTTGCCTTCAACCAGAAGGAAACTACGGGCTGAAATTGGGTGACTGTGCCGACGAGGCATCGCGCGCAAAAATTGTTGACTTGGGCGGAATGTACAGAATTAATTTCGGAGACCAGGTTCTTGAAGTTCCAGACGAATCGAAAGACGCCGGACACCAACTCGGGCTTTGGGGATGGAACGGGAAAGGACACCAACAGTTGTCGCTAAGCCGGGTGAACGAAAAAGACGGACTGGTCGTGACTATGAAGTTTGCCCATAGTGGGCTTTACGCACAAACCGGCAACAGTGGTCTACAACAGAATGGGTTGCCAAATTCCGATGCCGCCTATTGGCGGATTTTACAAGGAGACGAACTGCCTGCTTCAACATGCAACAACGAAAACCCCATACCTGTTAATGTTTGGTTCTCTGCCGGACGTCTGCACATATACGGATTGGAAGGTGGCGCTAATCAGGCTACTGTATCGGTTTATTCCACTTCTGGCGTATGCCTGCACCGCTCGGTTGTAGAAACTTCTAATCCTTTTGTCGACTTAGACCTGCCTGAGGGCATCTACGTGGCAGGTGTGGAAATTGAAAATAACGACAAGCCTTTTTTCCAGAAAATTGTAGTGGGTAAGTAAACGCTTACTCACGAGAGATTAATATAGTTGAGTTTTAGAGTTGGAGTCTGCTGGTTTCCCGGAATCGGCAGGCTCTTTTTTTACTTTATGTTGAAAGATTTTTTTTATAGTATCTGAAAAAGTAATGGCATTTATTTGGCCAAATTTTTCCAACAGAATGGGAAATTATAATATAAACGAAGACTTTTTTTCTTTTTTTACGTACCTTTGATGTGACGTTGTCATTATTTGGCTCTAAACCTGTTTAGATGAAAGATAGGGCAAAAGTAGGTCTTTAGTAACCTTTGTTTCTCAACATGTCATAAGGAAACAATAGTGTTAATTACTTTAAGATAAATGGTTGGCGTATGGAGAAAAAAGTCATAGCAATAACGGGAGCCGCTGGTAATTTAGGCAGTATATTGGCGGAAGGACTTCTTTCCGAAGAGGTTAAACTGCATCTTCTTTGGCATAGGAAATCCTTACCCGATGCTTTGGTGAAAAGCGAAAAGGTGAAACCTTATCAGGTAGATTTGAAGGATGAATCTACTCTGCGGTCGGCATTAAAAGGCGTTGATACGGTTATACATTTCGCAGGGATACTCTTTATGGGTAATCCCGAGAAGTTTCTTCCTACCACGAATGTCCTGTATTTTGCCAATCTTCTCCATGCGGCAAAATTTGCTGGAGTAAAAAGGGTGGTTCTGTTCAGTTTCCCGCATGTGGAAGGAGATACGACGCCAGAACATCCGGCTACAGGTCGGTTAGATGGGAATCCCAATTCGGCACATGCGAAGACTCGTTTGGAGGAAGAAAAAATGTTGATGGCAGAAACCGGATTAGAAAAAGTGGTTTTAAGGTGCGGAATGGTCTATGGGAAAGGAATCCTGATGATAGACGCTGCACATTGGTTTTCTCGCCATTATATGTTGGGGATTTGGAAAGAGCCCAATTACATCCATCTGATTTCTACGGAAGATTATGTGGCGGCGACGAAAGCAGCAATCCTGTCGCCTAATGCATCAGGCATTTATCACCTTGGTGATGATGGAGTGCAGACTCTCAAGGAATTCTTAGACGAGGTGACGAAGGAGTGGCGGACTCATCGACCATGGGTGATGCCCATGTGGATGATTCGTACTGCCGCGTGGTTTTTCGAAAAAATATCGCTACTTACTGGATGTCGCGCACCACTGACGCAAGATTTCATCACCATTGGAAAAGTTTCTTATTACGGCGATACGAGCCGAATGCGGGAAGAACTGTTGCCAACTCTGAAATATCCGACATTTCGCGAAGGAATACATTCGCTGTAAAACAATGTGTTGGGCAGCATTACGGTTTCTTAGTAATGCGGTGTCTAACTGAAGCTAAAGCCGTCGATTAAATACATTTAGTGAAAAGTCATTTTACATACAAAACCCTATTTTTCTTGTTCCGGCTTCAAGTTTTTCGTTGTCACAATAAGCCGACATCTCTTCTATGATGTTACCAGAATCGCCATGAAGGATATTCCCAATTGTGTAATGCCGGGCAATGTTCTCTATCTGGCCGCCACTGAAATCGTACTTATCGGCCAACATACTAGCTTCCTCCTCCTTTAGGACAGGTATCATTTCGCGCCACATACTTATACGGGCTTCTACGGTTGGTTTCTCGAACTTGATTTTGTAGAGGAATCGGCGCTCAAAGGCTTTATCCATATTTTGTGCCAAGTTAGTCGTGGCAATGAGGATTCCGTCAAGTGTTTCCATTTCCTGAAGTATGATATTCTGGATAGAGTTCTCCATTTTGTCAACGGCTCTCTCTACACTCTCCTGGCGTCTACCAATTATAGCATCAGCCTCGTTGAATAGCAGAATCGGAGCGATATTATTTTCTTTTACCATAGCACGGTAATGGTCAAACACTTGTTTTATGTTCTTTTCGCTTTCGCCTACCCATTTGCTCTTTATCTGTGATATGTTGACTTGAAGAATGTCACGTCCCGTCTGTCTTGCCAGTTGTAATACGGTTTCAGTCTTACCCGTACCTGCGGAACCATAGAAAAGGCAGGTAAAGCCACAACGGAAACCTGTTTCCTTCATTCTTGAATGAACCTCTTTATACTGTTCTTCTTCCAATAGCTTCCCTAATTCGGTTATTTGGGAACCGAAATTCTCTCCAAAGAAAAGCCTTTTGGGAACAATATCTTTCCATTTGACCAAGCCACCACTGTTTGTATTCTGATGCATGGATGAAAATTCGCTAAACAACTCTCGCTTAGCCTCAGA
Organism: Bacteroidales bacterium UBA4345; assembly: GCA_002396385.1. GTDB lineage: Bacteria > Bacteroidota > Bacteroidia > Bacteroidales > Paludibacteraceae > Physcocola. The sequence continues at coordinate 21,282 of DGTD01000066.1, read as the reverse complement.
AGTTATTCTCATTGATTCTCTATTTTCGAAACCGTCCTCATTATTAAATTCAATCAAATTTTTTCTAATCAGGATATGGGTTCCCTCGTTAAACTGCATCTTCCATAATGATTTGAGACACCTACTATCATTAAGGAATTCAATATTATAGAATCTAATACTGTCATCATTGTTATTAACGAACAAGTGCGAGAAAAGAACCAACATCATCTCATCACATTCGTTTAAACAATAACTTTTTACTTTCTGAACAAACTGAAGTTGTTTGTTACAGTTGAAAAGGTGGGAAATTTTTTCAACGGTCGCTTCATATTTCAGTTCTTTGCTCTTCCTCAGACTGAAAATTTCCTCTAATTCAACAAACAGTTCTTGACATGATAAACCAGAATAGTCTTTAGGGACATACAATTCGTCTTTTTTGAATGCCTCAACAACTTCCATTGGAACCCTATAAGTTACACTGTTGCTTTCACGGCAGCATCTTACAAGCTCCCTCTTTTCCAATACGTCAATGTCTGACATGTACCGAAGTATTCTGGTTGTACGGCAATCAAGGTACTTGCAGAAATCACTAATTGAGATGCAGGAGTCAGAGCTGTTATCTATGAACAGCGCCATCATCACACTCTGCTCCTTCGTGAGTTTCATCTTATCGGCCACGTATATGATATATTTTTCAGCCTTTCGATAGAACTCACTGCTAAGTCCAGAACCCTTTGCTTTTTCCAAAATCTGTTCCACTGCTGAGAGCAGATCAATTTTTCTTCCTGCTGCCATTTTTCTTATGTTTTTAGTTTATGTGAACTCTTATGGAACAAAGGAAACTGAAACCTCTGCCGGTTTGTGGCAGAGGTTAGGGAAAATAGAGAAAAATAATGATAAATGTATAGAAATGCGATAGAAGCACAGCAAATCGAACCATGAGCCCCTCTTGTCTAGTAGCATTTTCTCTAAATGCAGAATCCGGGCAATCTTTATTTCTATTCTATAGAATCTACAAATTAAGCATGAAGCATTTGCTGAAATTGTGAGCGATACTTTCATTTATTCTTATACGTTATTTAATAACGCATAAACAAACTCCCCACCTCTATGGGAAAGAGGCAGGGAGTCACCCTTACGGGTATAGATGGAGGTTTATAAAGTATTAAAAAATACTTCCGAAAGGAACTAATCTACCAATTCAACAACTAATTTTTCAACAACCCCGTTCTTAATGTTGAACGCGTTGAAAACAGGTACATCGTCGGCTAATGACAAAATAAAATAAATAATGTTTGGGTCGTAGGCTAATTTGATGTCTTCAACCGATGGACGCGATGGCGTGGAAGGGTGGCTATGCCAGTTAGCAACCAGTTTCTTGCCAGTTGTTCTACTGTGTTTTATCGCAGCAAACTGTTCGCGCGGATCAAATGAAAAATGTTCAGGACTTTGATCGATATTGGTCATCTTGAAATTCTCGTCAACGATTCCCTCTTTATCAGACAACAAGTATCCGCAACTTTCGTTGGGTAACTCGCTCTTTGCTTGTTCGATTACCTCGTTCAGCGTTTTCCTTTTTAGTTTTACAATACTCATATAAACCTCCTAATCTTCAGCCTAAAAGACTCTCTATTTTATCAATGTAAATTTTCTTGGGTTGGCTTCCCTGCAACTGGTCGACTTCCACCCCGTCCTTAAAGAAAATAACAGTAGGAACCGATTGTACATTAAATTGTTCGGTAAGTTCTTCTTCAGTGCCCGCATCAACCTTTCCAACGAACACCCTATCTTTATATTCGGCAGAGAGTTCGTTGATAATAGGTAAAAGATGACGACACGGAGCACACCAGGTTGCCCAAAAATCCAATAGGGTTACGTGGTTTCCGCTTACGGCTTCATCTACATTGAATTTAGTTACTATTTGTGTCATATAAACCTCCTTTTTTTGACACAAAATTAGTGTTCTATCCAATACCGCTCAATCGCTTTGATGTGTCATATAGTCTACCTAATTTATGGTAGAAAGAGACTAGAAAAACAGAATAAGTGCCGCAGTATGCTCTTACTTGGCATCGTGCTTTAGTTATTAAATGACTTTTTGTTAGTGTGTTATGAAAGGTTAATAATCGGCAGGAAGATGTCGATGTGTTTGCGGAAACCAACGGTTTATTTCACGTACTTTATCTTTGAATGAAAATATCGATATAAAACTATATAGTGTCAGTTAGTTGTTAGCTGATATTGAACTCTGCGGTTCTGCATTTTTGGAAATTGCCTCAACCCATTCTTTGTGTATATTGTTACTGTTTGGAAAAACAGCTAGTATTACAGAGTCGATAGGTGTGGTATAGGTAGTCTGAATAAATTTGGAAACAGTTTCTTTCCCATATTTTTCTTCAACAAAGTCGAAGAATGATTCTCCAGCCCAATATTGGTTGTCAACAAAATTTCCGTGTTCAATCGGAAAGTCATTGAGCAGGTCACAATAATTATTTATAAAATTAATAGAATCGCTTCCCTGCACCTGCGGACTGCGGCCTGCGGTGTAGTCGGCAATGCCTTCAGTCACCCAGTTTTTAGGTATTAGTTTGTCGCTGAACTGGAATAATGAGCCATATACGTAGTGTGTCAGCTCGTGCGTGGCAACAACAACCAATGAATTTTGAAAATTGTCTGCGTCGAATACATCATTACGTATAACAATACCCAGCGGTAAAAATCCAGACTGTGACACTTTGTATATTGTGATACCAAGCGACGATTCCGCATCAACAGGCTCGTTACGCAACAGGTTGATGGTTTGGCCGTATTGAGAGCGGGTAGGAGGGAGATAAATAGGTAACTTTCTATTATTTATATCTTTTGGATACGTATAGCTACCAAATATCTCTTTCATTTGTGGAATAGCCTCGTTAACAAGCTTCAAGGTGATTTTCGCTTTCTGTTTCCAGACTCCCTGCATATCATCTTTGTAGTAGATAATGAAGTTGTTGTCTTCAATTTTCGACCACCCGGCGGAGTCTTGTGCTCCCAAGTCGTTTTCGTTATCCCACTGGGCAAGATTGAGTTGGTCAATTGTGAACAACGCACCCTTTTCGCCGGATTTAGACATTTGTTTCTTAAACCGGGCAATTGCTTCGGGCGACAAGTTTCCATAGGCGATAGGTGGCCGGTTTCTCGCAATTTGATATACAGCACTTGTGCCCACAGCAGCAAGTACAAGTGCAATTACCATCATAAAGAAATGTCCGTATGTTTTGTGTTTTCTGTTCATTGTCTTTAATTATTTTACAGGAATAACCAGATCAAACAGTTCTATTTTTTCATCCACGGCTATCTGACCTATCTTATACCCGTCTCCTGTAGTTTCACAGAACAAAAAGGTCTCGTCCAGATAAGAGAGAGTTGTGGCTTGAAATTTTGCGGTAGCAAGAGCCTCAAGCAAGTCTTTATCGCATTCAACAGCCAAGGCTGCGTGCTGGTAAACCGATGAAGCAAGAAAAAGCGTGTCGAATCCACACTCTTTAAAAAGCAGCGAGGCTAACATGGTTTTACAGTCGCAATCGCCAGATTTGTCGTATAAGGTTTCATCGGGGAAACGAACATATTGAGGCCGGTTGCCAATCTCGACTGAATTGCTGTCAAGTCCGTATTTTATATTGGGTTCCTGAACGAAGTCTAGAATAAATTGAAGCGAGTCGGCCTTACTTAATTTATTTTCAGAGATGGTGTGTCTGATATAGTCGGCCAGCTTCTTCAAGTTAGAGAGCGTTTCTTCGTGTGTACGCATGTAGGCATACATTTCTTCAATAAGTTCCGTGTTCGAAAGCCCGCTGTTAACAGAAGCGTAGGGGTTAGAAGTCCTTAGTTTGTCGATGTAGTCTTCCTCGAAATGTAGTTTAAACTCACCTCTCAAATTTGTTCCGAACAGCGAATCGAGGTTCCATTGGTACGCTACGTCTTTTGTGACCGAAGGCGGAAGTGCGTGGTCTATCTCATCAGTGTTTAGGTCCTCGTGTTGTTCCTCATCACTGTGGAAGAAATCTATTTTGACATCAAAATCGCGGATACTCTTACCTTCTTCTATGTGTCCTAATTTGTTCACATCGCAAACCACATCACAGAATAGGAATTTCTTACCATTTCTGTCGAGTACCACATCGGCGTAGGTGTTGCTGTTTATGTAGCGTAATAGGTCGGCGTATGGTGTCTCAACAGCGACAGCCGCTGTTTTATACGTATCGGAATAAAGGAAAAAGGCGTCGGCTCCCATCTTGTAATACAAGCATGCGGCAAGAAAAGCTTTACAGTTGAAATCGCCTTCTTTGTCATACAGTGTCTCATCGGGGAAGCGCATATAGTTGATTGGAAAATCTAAACTCTTGCTACCATGAACTTCGCGGTACAAAATGTTTGGTTCTTGCACGAAGTCGAGAGCAAACTGTAAACGGTCGATGTTCGACAGATGTTTGCGGTCGGCTATGTCGTTGATGTAATAAGCCAAATAGTTCAAATGTTCACCCGCATGCGGTTTGTTCAGTAAGTAACGGAACATATCACGTACTGTTTCCTCTGTTAAATGGTCTAAGACTTGTGGGCGGAACGGATTGTCTTGGCGTAACAAGTCGATGTATTCTTCCTTATTGAAGTGGAGTGTGACTTGCCCGTGTAACGTAACATCGTTGAACGAGTCGAGTTGCCAGTCGTATGTGATGTCTATCCGTCCTTTCGGATTTTTTACCACATCAGTTCCCACTTCGCTTTCGTCATCCTCTTCCAATTCAGAATTAATTTTCCAAGGTAGTGGAACGAAGCGTTGTGTACGGTTAATGGTGACACCGATGAAGATGGCATTTACAAGCGGAAGGAAATCGAAATCGTAGTGCGTGAAATTCGTAAACGCATGTACGAAATCGGCTAATAGCGGGTATTGCGACATTAAGCTTTCCAAATTGTAGAACAGCATGCACAACGAAATCAGTATGCTGGCCAATACTGTAATCATGCGGTCGGTCAATCGAATACCAATGCTCTTGTTGAGCAAGTCGAGTTGGGGTTTGATTGAACTAGACCATTCAGATTTTTTGATTTTCAGTTCCCTGACTAAAGCCCAGACAATAAAGTAGAAACACGACACAATGCACATTCCGTAGATGTCGCGTCCGAATAGGGGTATGCGCAATACTTGCGTGTTGATTAAGAAGAGAAAGAGGTAGAAGACCGAATATACTATTGCAGCAAGCAGTGCCGTGTCCTTCCACAGGTTAGACGGGTTGTTGTAATAATCGGAGTAGTTGTTGACAGTTCTCTTCTTTTTGAAGAAGAGCGCATACCCGCAAGCACGGGCTTCGCTTGGGAACAAGTCTTTTTCGCCTATATGAAAGCCTTTCCTGACACATTTAGCCACCAGTTGGGAAGTTCTTTCGGCGGTGTTGTCTGTAGAAGGCTCTTTCTCGTTATTGTCTTTCTTGTTTTTAGGTTTTCCGCTATATGCGTTTAACTCACGTTTCCAAAAGCTATACCAGTGTCTTTCTCCTATGATGGTGGGGGTATCTGGTGCAGAAGGTTGGGCCATAAAGCCCACTTTCATATCGCGTCCCTTTACAATTTCATGAACGAAACCGTGTTCATCGACATAGCCACATGTTTTGTAGAAAGGATTTTCCGCTTCAAGTTCCAAATCGCTGTCAATGACATGTACAATTGCACGTTGGTTGTTATCGACCAGCACACGCCCTATGTAGGGAGTGTCGAAACTAGCTCCTGTAATTCGAACCACAGCCACTTCGTTGCGGTCGTTAACCCCATCATCGGAATTGTTGGAATAATCCAGAATGCCGATGTTTAAAGGGGGCGCTCCATTCCGTAAAGTGGTAATTGTGACCTCTTCACGGAAAAAAGCCCTATAGATACGTCTAATAACGAACAGGGCCGTTGAACAGAGCAATATGATTAATAATACGTAAGTATTCTCGAACATAATCGCATCAAAATAAGAGTTCAGTCTAACTGGTTAAGGGTAGAATGCAACAGGTTGCTTTTTTGTTTCAACCTGTTTAGGAAAAGCCTTCGTTCGTCCATTTCGGCAAAATCTTCATTCCTAAACAGTTTGAGCCATATAGAGGCAGTACCGTCTTTGCCGCACAATGCATAAAGGAAAACAGATGAGTAGGGTAATTCCGAATTTTTTGAGACTTCGCCATCTTGTTCACCTGTATCGTTGCTCAATACCTTCGCAGAGAGGTCTAATTCTGTTTCAGGCAATATGCGGTTTGCGGCCACCTTGTCGAACGACCGCCATTTGGTCAGAAAGAAGAACTTTTTGAAAAGTTCGTTGTGCTTGTCGCACTGGTATATAGCATTGAAAGGTAAATATTGTTGTGTAAGGCCTTTCATTTTCTCGTCGAAACATTTCACATCGGCATACTCGTGACAATTGTTTGCGGTAATTTCACCATTTGTAGCGCAAAAATCCACAAAAGGTTTCATGATACCGTTATTGTCGTTCATTTCGGCATAGTTTAACAATTTGGAATCGATGGTGTTCAGTTTGCGTGGAACCATCAGCCTCTTGATATTTTCCTTCATTTCCGTTTGGAAATGTGTTTTAGTTTCCTGCCATTCTTTAGTTTTCCGTTCCCTAATCTCTTTAAGGGTTAGAAATTTCATACGTCCCGTAGCTTCGTCCATTTTTCTCTCCTTTTGTTGAAGGCTGACGTTCTCGAACAATTTGCATATGGGTTCTTTCAGTACGCGAATAATAGAGTAATAATCGCTAAGCTGTAACTTGTTGACATACATTGTTTTTTGACTTACGAGAACTTTGCCGTAGTCAATAAAGTCGCCAGGAAACAAGTGCTCGTCTCCGAAAATGCCGTCAAACAGGGGTTGGTTGAAAGTTGTTTGGGGGATGGCAGGTTTCCAATTTACGTTGTCGAGGATAAATGGTTTGACATCAGACCTTATCAACTCGCAGCGTTTCAAGTACTCGTCGCATAGCTGTATCGCATTTGAGTAGAAAAAAACTGCCTCTGCACGAATCGAGTTGACAACTCTGGCATAAGCGTCGTGAAGGTAGTAGGCTTTTAGCCGGTTGATGTAGAAACGCAGCCTGAACTGGTAATAGAAATGTGCGCCCAATTGCCAAAAAGCGGGAAGTAACGAGATGGGTAGCGCCCAAAAGAACGAATTGCGCGCAACATTCCCAAAATTGATGAACTGTGGCGACAGTATTTCCAAAATGGGCAGTATAAACAACACCAAAATAATGCCGTAGAGAAAAACACGGCTAAAGCGTGATAAAACAGTCGGTTCTTGTTTTATATGGTTTACCAGGTCGTTTAAAGCCGAATTCTTGCGGGAAGAGCAGCGGTCGTCTCGGTCGTTCCGCTTTTTCCGCTTATTTACAGCATCTTCAACATATTCGTCGTGGTAATCGCAGAAATGGTCTTGCAGTTTCGACGGAATATGTTCCATAATGTGCAACCATACCGAGTTTTCTATTTCATCGTCGATGCGGTGCTCGCGTTGTTCAATGCTTTCCTTCAGTAAATTTAATTGGCGTTCGATGCGGAAAACAGCGCCTGTGTCCTGGTTACAGTCAGATATTAGATCTTTTACAGCTGTAGGAAGGGCAACCTCAGAAAATTTGGAGAGTTGCTCTTTGCCTTTAATGCAGACATTTTCAAGCACAGAACGTGTCTGGTCGGAAACCGCTTTTGTTATTTTAGACATCAATATATGCGGAAACCGGCTCAGGTAACCCTCGTAATAACGCCTTTTCAGACGTTTATAGAGGTAGTCGCGTACCGGATGTGGATCAGGTTCATCGGGTTCCACATTATCCAAAGTCAAATCTTTCGTATTTTTGGTAAAAAGATTACACAAAATTTTAGTTGTGTCATAGTCTTTTTCGCTGACAAAATCGGCTTTGTCCTTCTGTTTGGCTTGGCCATCGGTCTTAAAGGCCGATATCACTCCATTGGCTACCGACTGCAAGTCTTTAGCATCTTGCAGGCTTGGGTCGTAGTAGATAGAAGCAGGTCCGAGCGAGAGGTAGAAATGCTCGTTAGAACTGCTGCCGCTTAATAACGGGTGGAATTCGTTGGTAGCATAAAACAAGTTGACGACGCATTGCGTTATGTAATCGACTTGTTGTTGCAGATTTAGCCGCGCATATTGTTTCTGGGTCTTGTTTTGTACATCTTGGAAGTAGAGCATCTTATCGTAGCCGTGCACAGAACTGACTTCGTGCTGCACCTCAATTTCACGCAGGCAGCGCAAAACTTTCTGCCTGTCTTCACGTTTGCGTGTGTTGACGGCAGAAGGGATAAAAAGCATTCCAAATATATTCACACCCTGGTGGATGTGGTTCGGCAAAATCCGACCTTTCTCAAGTTGCAGAAGCGAGGCGACCGAAGCGAAGGTCATTTGTGACATTTGTTCTTCGATGTGGCCAAGCACACAAATGTTTATACAGATGTCGGTCTTCACTTTAGAATCGCGCAGTAATCCTATGAAATTTTGTCCTTCGCGTACTATCTTCTCCTTAAAATCGTATAGTAAGTCGGCCATTGCCTCTTCATCCTCGATGTCGGCATTGACGAACAGGTCCTCGAAATGAGAGTAGAGCCATTGTCCTTTAGGAGACAACAGTTGCTTTTGCGCTGTCTCATCGTATACATCACTATCAGACAGAGGCTTAGCCGGAATTTCAGACATGGAAAGCAGTGCATCTTCTACTTGCGTCATACGTTCCTGAAACATCCGGCACCGTTCACGGTTACTATTTAAGTCTATAATCCAAAGTGGTAGCATGGACCTACAATTTTTTGCTAATGAAGTGTTTAACCAATGAATTTTTGGTAAGAGTCGTAACGATTCTTAATGATACTGAACAGAATACCATATACTTTACGGTCGTCGCCCTGGCTTTTAGCCTTTTTCTGGTTCAGTTCGTTCAACAGTTCTTCGCGTTTTTCACGGAATTTCTTCTTCAGAATTTCAGCTCCGTTCTTTTGTACGCTGTTCCCGTTTTCCTTTACGGTAACAGAGGTGCGTGTAAGGCTGGAAAGAACGTTCTGAAGCAAGTCGGCAAAGCGTTTGTTGAAGAACAGCGACATGTAATCGTCGAAGATTTTGGCAATAGAATTGCCACTAATTTCGCAATAGTAATGCCTGTTTTTTTCCATTCTGGTCAAGCAAAGCATACCATCTTTTTCAGAAAGAGCCTCCGGACACGCAAGCAATATGGTGTCGTCGGCAAGCGAAGGGTCAATTTTACTGTCGATGAGCAAAGTGTTGGCAAAATTTTCTGGTTCGTAATGGTCTTTATAGAACATAGGTGCCAAATCGTTTGCGAATGCGTTGAGCAACAATATCTTGGCGAATACGCGGTGTTGTTGCAGCTCTTCGTCCGGAAGGTCTGCCAAAGTAATCTTCCCTAAATGTTGTGCGAAGTCGCGGTGGAAGTGGTATTTTTCACGGAAAGTGGCTTTGTCGTATACCATCTTAATGGAGTCGTAGATACGGTAGTCGTGAAGTGCCAAACCGAATTTCGACTTTATGACTAGGGCAGTGTTCACGTTCGAATCCTCTTCAAACCTGTGTTTAGGGTTGCCGCTGTCGTAACCGAGCATCTGTCGTGCCAAGTCTTTGTTGTTCGCAACGAAGACCATGTGTTCTTCCTTCTTCATCACATCAATGCGGTCGCTGTTATAGCTGAAGAACAGAGCCGGATTCAAACTGTTGCGTACTTCGTCTTTTTGGTCGTTGTTCAGTTCGTTAAAAAACTCCGACAGTCCCCGGTTGATCCAACGGTCTTGTATTTCAGGAGTTTTTTGGAATTTGTCTTCAAAGGCAATTTGCGAAAATTCGAGGAATTGTTCAATCACCTTTTCAGGTGTCCGCTCAAGGTCTTTGCTGGCAAAGAAGCGGTTGTCTTTGTCAACAACCTCCACTTTTTTCCCAAGACTGTTTTTCTTTTCATGCTTAATAGCCACCACATACTCGTTTTGGCCGATTCGCTCGTTCATCTGGTCGTCTTGTGTAAAGTAGATGTTGTCGTTAATGAATTTCATCAGAGGTTCGCGTTCAGCATGTGCCTCAGCGTCTTCATTGGCAGGAATGATGCAGTTGTAAAGTTTACTGAAACGGTTGTTCGCCTTCCAGCCATTCGCATCGCATATATCCTTCAGTAAAGGAAGGTAAACAGTGGTAACATCAAGCGAAGCCTTTCCGAACTGGTCGGCAAGACCTTTGTATTCCTTCAAAACGTTGTTGTTCATATCTTCCGCCTTGTTTTTGAAGCGGGTCAAATGGTTTTTGCATTTGGCAAGTTCGTCCGTCTTCTCGTCTAAGCAGAAGTTCTTGAGTATAGCCAGCGTCCAGTCGGCATAACCTTTCTCGATGATAGCCGATTCAAACTTTTCAATACTGGTTTTGTATGTGGTAATATCATCTTTATTAGAACCAATGGTACGCTCTTTCAGTGAGATGTTGTGGGCATCTTCGTAGGCTTTCTGGGCTTCGGTTTCGGCATTGTCAATATCGTTCTTCAAGTCAGACAACTCCTTATCAATCAGGTCAAACTTGTTTTTGGCGATTTCACGCACGGCGTCAATGGCGTTAATGGCATAGACGATACCTTTTTCCCGAATCCATTCCTCAGCCTTTCTCCAAAGCGTGTTGACCAGTTCTTCTTTAACCTTGTCGGTGTTTTCAGGTTTCAGTTCGCAGTCGAAAACGTCATCTTTAATCCGACCTATTTCAGAGGCAAGAATAGCAAAGTCGCTGTTCTCGTCAAGTTTGTCTTTAGAGTCGTCAACAATCACGCCATCGGTAATTTCTTGTACTTTTTCATCGATAGCTTTATAGAAATCGCCATTTTCCATAATGGCGCCGAACACCTCTTTATAAAGAGCGTCTTTTTTGTTGTCTTCAATTACTGTGGCTTTAGGATTGTTATTTAGCAACCAGTCGCGCAAAACGTCACGTTTGAAACGTGTGCGCATGTAGGCCCTCATCTGTTCTTCCGGCTTATGTAGCGAGACGTATCCCATTGGAACAAGGAAGTTGTCGTGGTCACGCTCCATAATGTCGTTCATATAGTTGTCGATGTCAGAACGGAATGTTTCACCGCCTTTCCCTTCGTGTATGTGGTAGAGCAATTCTGCTGTGTTACGGTACATCTCGTGCTGTGTACCCAAACTGGTCCCCTTGTCTGTTTGTACGTCGATAGGAATCAAGTAATAGAACGGACAGTATTTACGGTTGGTATCAATCAGGTTATAGTCGTTAACCAGTGCCATACGGTGGAACACGGTGTTTTGTCCCGGTTCCTGGCTCATGCACTTGAAAGCATTAATTTCAGAAAATACACCATAGGCGTTCAAGGTGTATTTTTCTTCCGTATTATTTTGGTCAATGTATATTTTTGGCATATACATGGTCAGAATCAGTTGCGGATCTCCGTCACCCACCGTTTGGCGGTGCATCATGTTCACGTGGTAGAGCACATCGTTAATAATGCCGGAACCTGTTCCTCCTAACGAACTGCATATAATCCAATAATAGATGTTGAAATCGGAACCACCGGTTGTCTTTACATCGTTCAAGGCGGAAATAGCCGCTTGCAGTTTCATTTGGAAGTCGCTGAGGGCATGTGCAAACGCGATACGCGATTTCATACGGAACGCACCAGCGCCGAATGCTAAAGGCTGGTCGGGTATTTTAGCCGCTAGTTCGGGTGAACAGGCCTCTAATATGCGCTTGTTAATAAGGGTATCGGCATCTTGGCATGCTTCGTACCAGATGGCTTGTGGGTTACCTTTTCCCAAGTTAACCAAATCGGTGTTTGGCGCAATAAATGGTACACGCCCGTATTCGAACGAAGTCCGGTTTCGTTTGTTGGCCTCGTCAATATCACGAGAGTCAGTGTCTACAAAGAGGAAACGGTAGTTCTCGTTCATTGCGTCAAGTCGCGACTTTGTTTGTGGGGTGTCTCCAAACTTCTTTTCGTATACTTTTTCTTTAATCTGAGCAACGGTTTGACATCCGGAACCGCCTAAACCGATGAAGATGTGTTTCTTTTTAGCCATATATTATTCTTTTTTATTTTATCATTTTGTTCGAATGGTGACTTGGTGGTCTTTCTCTCCACGCTTGCTGCCACAGTAAACGGTCAACATGCCTTTGAAGTCTTTACCGTCAACGCCATTCTTGTACGCGGGTGTGAATACAAAACCGCTGTCAACTTTGAAAACGGTTTTAGGTTTCTTGAAAATGTTAAACACCGGGTAAGTTACCCTTTTTATCTGAAAACTCCATGCCACGCCTTGCACTCTGAATTTACCGGTTCCGTTTTTCCCGATTGAAACCGATTCGGTGTAGGTTTTAACACGGTCTTTTATAGTGGTATCGTCTACAATGTCCTTTATAGTTATTTCCCCCCTGAACTTACCGGTATTGCTGCTGTTTATTCTAACTTGCCTGATGACCATTATAATGTATAGTAGTAACAGCGCGGCAGCTGTTGCCGCCAGCCAAAAGGGTACAGGTAGTGTGAATATCCATTTATCGATTTTCCTCTTAGGAGAGGATATAGGTTTATCAATTTCCAGTTTTTTTAGTTCGTCGTCAAAGTCGGTTGGCATATCCACACCCAGTTGCAGGCTGTCGGTCATATGGTGGAACCCGAGGAATCCGAATCCGGCGTGTTCAAGTTGTCCCAATTCCGTAACGAAGGAAAGTTCGTTCTTCAAGCCAATTTCCTTGCCATTTACATCAAAAGAAAAACCAGAGCAATTAGGTTCGGCTACAACCGATGTATCGATGCGCATCTTTCTGTAAAGACGGGTAGGTTTCCATTCCACCTTTGCCGTAACATCGCCGTCTATGCTGACCTGCTGGTCGAAACAGATATCAATAGCCCGGTTTTCAATCTCAATGATAGAGGCAAGTTTGCTCACCATAATGTCGCGTCGTAAGCCTTCAAACCAGTCGTTGATGGCACTTGAACTGTTCCCGACCGGAACAATCTGTAACGCTGCTTTCCCTTCTGTAGGAAATATACGGTCGCGCAATTGGTTTAGGCAGTAGCCTGGTTTTGTGTCGTCGTCGCGTAGCTTTAAAGCAATATTCCTGCTCTCTTTTCCAATGTTGGCAGCTTCAACAATCCGGTGCAACTGGCATAATTCATCTTCGTTGAACTTTCTTTCCTTACCATCGGCAGCTTCATGGCGGAAGTCGGTTATGATTACCACTACATTCTGCTTCACTTCCTGGTGTCGTTTTTCAGCTTCCGCAATCGATTTTACAGCTTTAGCTATATCGGTGTGCATAAGGAAGTCGCCCGTTTTCAGGTTCGGGTCACTATATAGTTTGTGCACGTTGTTGATTAGTGTGCTTTTGCTGGAGCGGTTGATTTTTGCGGTGAAACCGACGTCGTTGTTACGTGCCTCGGTAGCAAACCTGATAAAGGTTACAAAGTCGTTGTCGGGCAGGGCTTTGATGAAAGGAACAATGGCCGAGTCGACTTGTGTCTCGTATTTGTGCATAGATAAACTAACGTCTACTGCGAAAATGTAATGAACAGGAAAGTTGAGTAACTCGTTTTCGTACTCGTTCGTTAGTTTGGGATAGTTTTGCCGTAAGTAGAGTAGAGGGTCAATATTGCCGGCTGCTCCTGCCGCCGTAAACAGACCACCTAGCTGCATACAAAATAAAATGTTAAAAAGGACGATTAGTATATGTTTTCTCATTTTCAGAATCTATATTAAAACAGTAGAATCCCTAACAAAGATATAGTTTTTTAGGAATACAGAGCAATTATATAAAGCAATTTTACATTATGGAGTTTTGTTTATTCTGCTTCTTCCGAGGGTTCCAGATGTATGCTAATCTGTGTTTCGTTGCCAAATTTTGAGCGAATGGATTTTTCTACGTTTGTCGATATATCGTGTGCTATCAGAAGCGATATTTCGGGGTCAACCACAATGTGTGCATCAATAATGATGTTTGGCCCGCTTTTGCGGGTTTTTAAGTTGTGTATTCCTCTAACGCCCTCCACGCACAAGGCTAAACTGACGATTTCGTTTTCCATTGTTTGTGGCAAAGACACCTCAAGTAATTCGTTGAGCGACGGGCCTATCATCCTTAACGCCACTACTATAATCAGCACACTGATACAACAGCACGCAATCGGATCAAGTATCACCCATTTTTCGCCTAAAATTATAGCGCCTCCAATACCTATAGCCGAACCTACCGATGACAGGGCATCGGTTCGGTGGTGCCAGGCGTTTGCAATAACAACAGGGCTCGACACATCTTTGCCAACTTTTAACGTATAATGATAGAGAAGTTCTTTTGCAAGGATTGAGATGAAGGCAGCCCACAATGCCATTGTGTCAGGCCTTTTCAAGTTAACTCCGTTTAAGCTGTTACGTATGTCTTGCACTCCGTTCCACAACAACTCTCCGCCAACAAACAACAATAACAGACCCACGCATAAGGTGGCCAAAGTTTCGTATTTCCCATGTCCGTAATCGTGGTCTTCATCGCGGCCTTTACTGGAGATACGTACACAGACTAAAACGATAAGGTCGGATATAAAGTCTGAGAGTGAGTGTAATCCGTCCGCCAGCATTGCAGCACTATGGCCTGCTATACCTGCTACGATTTTTCCGATGGTAAGTAACGCGTTAACGACTGACCCGATGATAGTTGCTTGTGCTATTTTCTGCTCTCTCGACTTCATTTCTGGGGATTTTATTCAAAATACAAATATACAGCTATAATTAGAGTCGTTTTTATTTTTTCGACGTGAGAATAGTTGGTTCGTTTGGGTGCTTTGTTTCCAAAAACACCCTATAAAATTAGTAAATCGGTGAGAAAAAGCCCATAAAAAAGAGAAAAAGCTGGCATCTTTTAGGCCAGCTTTTTCTTGTGTAAGAAAGTTTTCAATTGTTATTTGATTTTTCCAGCAGCAATTTTCTCGTGTCTCTCTTTTTTCTCAGAGTTTGAATAGAAAATCTTTGATTTTAGTGTATGCTGGAAAACCTGATTGTGGTTTGAATTGAGGGAGGGGATGTGGTCGGCATTCCGTTTGTCCAGATTCTGGTACCAAACAAGAGCCTTGTCTGCACCTCTGTTTTTCTCATTCAGCAAGTAACAGATGTAACCGCTTGAGAAGGCTATAGCGTCTTCTGAAAAACCATTTTGAGTTTTCCCGTTCATGCAATAACAGTTGCTGAACGAAGACGAAGACTCATTGAATCCTATAGCATCTACATTGGTGCTTCCGTTAATTCTGCCCGTTGAAAAACAGTTCTCAACAATGCATTTATTAGCGCCACCTACAATTCCTGCAACATTCCAGTCGCCGTCGATATTGCCTGTTGAATAGCAGTTGCTGATTGTGCCTGACGCATAGCCTGCAATACCTCCGGCATACGAGTCAGAACCAACTACTACAGCAGTGCTGCTGCAGTTTGTGATATTGGAAATGCTTTCTGAATTGGCAATTGCGCCACATATGCCGCCGATAAAGCTTTTGCCGCTGAAATAACTGTCGCGGATGTGGACGTTTAGTATATCACCTCCACTAACCAAACCAAACAAGCCGACATACGATTCATACTCATCGTTGAAGAAAAGCCCCGATATAGTATGACCTTGTCCGTCGAAAGTCCCTTTGAATGGTTTTGCGTCACCAATAGGAACCCATATTCGCTTTTGTACATCTGCCACCGTTCCATCGGAAGCAAGTACACTATCGTTAATAGTAATGTCGTTAACCAGTAAAACGGTTAAAGGTTCTCCGTTTCCTAAATTAACGGTGTTCGAAATCCAATAAAGTTGACCTGCATTTGCCACGTGGTACACACCATTTGTTTTGTCGGGCTCTTGAAGGCTGTTACATTTAGAGCAGAATCCATTTTCGAAATGGTGATTGTTGGCTGCACATACCGAAATGATTGGATCTGCTTTCAACGATTTGCCACTAATTGCCCAAAGAGCGCTTGCACTAGTCAACAAGACCAAGAATAGAAAGAAAATGCGCTTAATATTCTTTACTTTACTCATAAATATAAACGTCTGATTTTCGATTGTTAATTTGTAGTTTTTATGTTATGCCGTAAATATATAGAAATACGTTTGAATTGACAAAATGTATTTATCGAAGATGCGACATATTTGCATTTTTTTGTCGGAAATCGGACTTTTTTCTTTCTTCAAAGTCTTTTTTTTAATTATTAACTGATTAAAAACCTATTGATTATGATAAATTGTCACAACCTTTTGTCATTTTTAGTTGCCTGCTGGTGGAGCCGAATTATATATACTTTGCAGATTGTAGTTCGGATCGTTATTATAGTAGGCTTTCCGCAATACATCTACCACGTCCTTACCATTGTTAATATAGTTACCGGTGTTGTGGTTGATGATTCCGAACGCCTCCATGCCCGATTTGGTGGAACCATTGTCCCAGTATAGGGCGCCAAAGCCATGGTCGCGGGCCGACTTTGTAACATATTCCAAATAGTAAAGTCTGAATCGTTCACGGCTTTCGGTATCGCGGTGTACAGCACCATATTCACCGAGGTAAAGAGGTATGTTTTGGTCGATAAATCGTTCTTTCAGGTAATTGAAAGTCCAGTCTATGCTGCCTTCCTCTCCCCACTCTGCAAGGTCTTTACCGGTGTGCCCCCATTCGTTAAACTTGCATGCGGTGGCATAGTCGTATGGGTCGTAACAGTGAACAGCCACTAAAATACGGTTCTCTACCACATCTTTTGGCATTACCAGATAATTCTTGGTGTGTTCGGGGTTGGTACTGTAACCAGGAATACCCAGGTAGCGGTATTTGTTCTCGTAACCGGTTGAGCGAACAACATCGACAAACAACTGGTTCCATTCATTTAAAATGCCGTATTGTTTACCTCCGTCGTTCAAGTTCGCACCATAGCCCCAGTCTCCGTCGTGGATTTCGTTAAATGACTCGAAAATCAGGAAGTCGCCTCTCTCCTTAAAGTGCTCGGCAATCTGTTTCCAGACTGCGGCAATCTTTTTCTCGATTTTTGCTTTGGCATTAGGGTCGGCAGCAGCTTGTTTAATACTCAGCCAATACTGGCTGTCAGCACCGTCGTGGTGAAGGTTGATAATGGCCTTAAGCCCTGCTTTTTCAGCATAGGTCACAATCTCGTCCACACGGTTCATCCAAGCGTCCTCAATCTTGTAGTTGTTATTATCGTCGATGTGTCCCATCCATGTTACGGGGATACGTATCGTTGAAAAACCGTATTCTTTCAGCTTGTCGAAAACTTGTTGGTTGGTTTCCTGGTTACCCCAGCACGTCTCGCACGAAACGCCGTTGTTTTGCGCATCCATCTGGTTACCGAGGTTCCATCCTAGTCCCATACTGTAACTGATGGTTCTCGCATTTGTAGCGTCGAAAGCCGTCTGTTTTTTAAAACCAATGTGTGAAACGTTACCATCGTATTGCTTTATGGTTCCGTTCTTCAATGTGATTGTACAGTTGTTGTTGTCCTTGTAGAATTGTACATTGCTGATAGAGGAGGTGTTAAACTCTTCAATGTTTCCATCAGAAAGGGTGACCTGCATTTTGTTCTGTGCCGTTGCCGACAAAGCAAGGTTCAACCCTAAAGCGAAAAGTAGATATTTATTCATAGGTCACCTTTTATTTCTTTATAAATTTAACACTCTGGTTGTCCAGTTTCAGTAGATAGACACCTTTTGAAAGAGTCCGTAAATCGAGAGTGACAGACTCGGCGTTCGCCTTATGGCTTAACAGCGTCTCACCTAATGTGTTGCGTACTTCTAATTTTTCACTGCCGTTCAAGCCGGAAATCTGCATTTCGTCGGTCACAACACTATTTAATTTAAGGAAGTTGGCAGCGTTCTTTGCCGAGGAAGTGAGCGTAAAGTAAATCTCAACCTCTTCCATATCGTAATTAAATGTTGAACCATCGGAGTATTCGATGGTAGCTTTGTCGCCGTCAAACTCGAGCTTGGCTGCGTCTTTTTCCATCTTGTTGCCGTTTATTAATACCTCGTTGTCTGCGTTGGCCGAAAACGTTAGAGCCATTAATAAAAGCGTCGTGAGTGTTTTCTTATTCATTACTTTTTTTAATAGGTATTTACAACGTAAAAGTAGTTTTTTTGAATTAAAATAAATATGAAGAATACTTCAAACAGACCCACAATTTCGTCAAATTAGCATAATTTTATTTGTATCTTTGCGTAAAATGTAATTCTCCAGTTCATATGGAACTAATATACATACAGGAGACAGTTTCGCAATTTTATGCGGGTATGTCTGGGGTATTGATGGAGGGAGGATATCTGGGAGTGTTTGTCGGGACCATGTTGGCGACCAGTTTTGTCCCGTTCCCTAGTAGTGTCTTGTTTGTCTTTTTTATTACGGAAGCTCATCTGAATCCGCTTTTCACCATTCTTTGTGCATCGGCAGGCAACACATGCGGCTCACTCGTATTTTTCTATATTGGCCGTCTCGGTAAGCTTCGTTGGCTGTGCACTTATGCGCGCATAAAACCGAGAAAGATAAGGCGCTTTGTGAAAACAGCACAGAAATGGGGACCGCCTCTGGCTTTTTTGTCCTTCCTTCCCGGTTTTGGACAAACAGTTTCGGTTGCTTTAGGACTTTTACGCTGCGATGTGCTGAAAACGTCAACTTTTATTTTTCTCGGCAAAGTTGTCCGCTATTTGGTCTTTACGCTTGTTACTTTCGGAGTGATAAGGTGGTTTAGTTAAGGACTTTCCCACATAACAATTTTAAACCGGTCTATGTTTTGAGGTGACTCTAGTTTTGACTAATTTTACGGCCTTCAATCTATAATTTTATGATAACAGATCAAGATACCAACACACTGTTCTTTGCTGACGATCGTGTGGCGGATGTCAAAACCGCTGAAGCTTATCGCAAAATCCGTGATTTCTTACGTAATGAGGGAGTTCAAATCCGGATATTAGAGGGGACCCGTGATATTTGGGTACGCGACTTTATGCCCATACAGGTCAGCGAACACAAGATGCTGAAATTTGACTACAACCCAAGTTACCTCGACAACGATAAGTACCTAAATTCAAAGACAAGTAATGAAGAGGTTGCAAGCATCTGTGCTAAAAACAATATAACACTTACTTTGTCAGACATCAAGCTAGATGGGGGTAATATCGTTAAATGTAAAGATGCCGTTATACTGACCGACCGAATACTGGCCGACAACACCAATTATTCTACCAGTGGTTTGTTAAAAAAGCTCGAAGATTTGTTTGAATGTGAGGTTTACATTATTCCATCGGATCCTGAGGAAAAAATTTATGGACATTCCGATGGCGTTCTAGCATATATTGATGACAATAAATTGCTTGTGACTAAATATCCAGATTCAAAATATATTAAGAAAGTAAAAGAAGTATTAAAGTATAAATTCGAATTCTCTGATATATGGATGAATACTGACTATGGGAAATGTAGGGAGGAATACTTATGGGCTTATATTAACTATATACGGACCAAAGACTTTATCGTTTTGCCTGGACTTTCCGAGAATTGCGACTGCAAAGAAGATCAGGTCGTTTTCCGCCAGTTCCAGAAACTGTTCCCAGATTATGACCGTAAAAACACCATTTTGCAAGTCTATGCACTGCCTATCCTGAAGAAGGAGGGAGGTTTGCACTGTGCGTCGTGGAACATAAAGATGTAGGGCTTTATTTGTTTGCGACAGCTCGAATTGGCATACCCAAAGCTCGGTCGGTTAATGAATAGTTCTCTGCCTCTTCATCTAAATCAAGTGCATAAGCCGACGAGTTGTTAGACGTGGCAGTCCAATAGTTACACTTAACGGCCGTTTGTCTCACATTCTTGCACCATGCGTATCCCGCAGCCGGCAAGAAGATGGTGTTTCCGTTTTTCTTTGATGTGCCAAGAGCCCCTGCTGTTTGTGTCTCGTTGAAATTGTCAATCCACTCCCAAGTGCAGTTTTTACGTAGTTCTTCCATTTCTTCAAAAGTAGGCGTTCTCCACACTTTGCCAAAATAACGGGTGGCGGCATCGTCAACCGGCATTAAATTCGCAGTATCGTCTACTTTACCAAACAGTTTAGAGTCGCAGTATTTTGTTAAATCATCTTTAGTCCGGCAAAACTTGTAACAATTCCACGAATAGTCGTCTTTTGTCGTTGTCTCACCCCATGCGAAATAATTGCCATAGGCGCTGGTGTTTTTGGCCCCGACGTTGTAAGTCGCCCATTTCACCGATAGTCCAAGGTCGACATAAGTAACGCTGTCAACAATGCCGGTAACAGTCACCCCCTGCATAACACTCAATTCTTTGAAGTCGATTGTCTGTTCTGCCCTGGCATTCTCTATGCTGATTAAAGAATCGTAGGAAATTGTCATCGTGGTTTCCTTGTCGGTGATGAGGAATTGTACCAGATCGTCTTCGTCGTCACTTGAACATGCTATGAGACCTGAAACCGCAGCTATCAGCAGACTGCTACATACTCCTGTTAAGATGAATAACTTCTTCATATGCCTTTCGTTTTTGCTTTTGGTGTAAAGATAGGGACTCCAAGCCGCAAAAGGTGAAGTTGCAAGGTTGTAGCCAAAAGTGCAAGATAGAAAAAAAGCAGGCCCGCTTCACAGTGAACCCACTTCAAACACTTAAACTATATTATGAAAACTCAACAACATGTTGTAATGCAAATTTACAAAAAATCATCTATATGTAGCTATAAATGAATAAAAAATTAGTTGCGATTAGGTGTAATTGTGCATATTTTATTGAATGTGCTTTAAAATTGTCCATATTAAATAAATATGGATTAGCGTTTTTCTTTAATTATCGTCATTAGTGTATGGAGCTATTTGACAAAATTTGATAAGTAAATTCCGTGGAAATCATAGTTGCTCTACATTCCCCATTAAATCCGGTGGCGATTACTGATTTTAAGACATAAAGAGAATGCAATCCAATCTCATCATTGGTGACATATCAATCCAAATTGTTAACTTTGTGTTAAAGTAACAGATAAACGAAAAAAATCATGTGCATACCCGGTACAGCAATGAGCCGCTACATAAATTTCTATACAGACTTCGCCTTCAAGAAGATATTCGGAACGGAGGCGAACAAGGATCTGCTTATCAGTTTTCTGAACTGCCTTCTTGAACTGAAAGACGGGAAGGAGATTACGGACCTGACGTATATGAACAGCGAACAGCTTGGTGAGAGTGCTGGCGAAAGGCGTGCCA
>DGTD01000015.1 GCA_002396385.1 Bacteroidales bacterium UBA4345 | reverse complement strand
GCTCTATTCTGTTATGATTTTCCAATGACCGCCTTTCGTCGGCCCAATATGCTTGATAAGCTCTGCTTTCTTCATCTTATCCAGCTGCTTCTTGATGCCATCAGGCGTGATGCCGATGATCTTGGCAAGTTGTTCGCGAGTAGTAAATGGATGCTTGCGAATTTCGTCAAGAATCATTTCTTGGGTACTCTTGTTCGTTTCTTGGGTACTTTCTTGGGTACTACCAGGGTTTTCTTGGGTAGCAGTAGAATCTTCTTTCTTGTTTTCCTCCCATTTTGTACCCACAATCATGTATCTGCTCTTCAATTCATTTTGTTCTCCCATCAACAAGTTGCGGAAGAATCGCTCCAGATATTCTGTTGTCTCAGTAATACCATACTGCATATTGGTGTAGTTGGCTCTTACGAGTGAGTTGCGGAAATACTTTGAGTTCTCTGCAAAGACCTCGTTAGTAACCTCGAAGCCTAAGTTTCTTAGGAACTGTATCGTAAACACAGCTGTTGTGCGGGTATTTCCTTCGCCAAAAGGATGTATCTGCCATACATTTGCAATAAAACGACTTATATGCTTCACCATTTCTAGCATAGACAGACCTTCGTATGAGAATTTCTTTTCGGTGTCAAACTCATACTCAAGGGTGTCGCTTATCAGATTGCCAGATTCGTATCTTACGGTATCACCACGCAAAACGAGTTCTGGCTTGGTAATGTTGTAATCTCTGTATATACCAGCAAACTTGTAGATACCTTCAAAAAGATAGCGATGGATGGATGCAAGGCAGTTAGGACGGAAGCTGAATGCCTTGTGTGCAATCAGTTCTGCTATACGCACAGCCACCTTGTCGGCTTCTTCCGTGCGTTTTTCTTGCTGAAGACCTTCCTTCGTAGTATAATATTGATCGACAAGTTTACGAACTTCTTCAAGCGTAATCTTGCCTTCAATGTTCTGCTTGACAGTATTAAGGAAGTACTGCGAAGGTTTGAGGTCATCAACATCCTGCAAACCGATGGCAGTCATCCAGTTCCTAACACGTTCCCTTTTATCGGGTTCGCCTTGTATGATGTATTCGCTGTAGTCTTCCATTTTGCCTAGCATACTTTTATTTGACCGGTTACAACGTCGCTGATAAGACGCTGTTTGTATTCTTTAATAGATCCAATCTCCTGCTGGATCTTTATTTGAGTATACGGTCATACATCTTACGCTTGAATAAGGATTTCGTTATAATTGCTTTTTTTGAGACAAAAATAAGGTAAAAAGGCGCCCCTCCAAATTTATTTGGTCTGTTTTGTCTGTTTCCACCAAATTTTGCCACTTGTCTTATGTCGACACAAATGTCAACTGCAGGTGTGATAAAGATCATATCACTGGTCTTTCTATTGACGAAATAAAGTTATATATCATGGTGAACCAGTCTGTTTGTCCATGCCTGTACGGACAGTGCCTTATCGCTCTGCCCATCTTTTCCCGTAGGCTTTCGTACAAGTACCGGTGTGCAACACTAGCTTTTGCTTGATGGAACAACTTTAAATCAATGCAATCCTTGTATGAATTTGCAAATCTCCGCTCCAAAATGTAACGCACCCCATTAACTCTTTGACATATACCCGATAATCCGTAAATTTGTGTAAAATAGAGAGAGAAACGTATGTCAACAGAAAAATATATTCATTTCGACTGGGCCGTGAAGCGCATGCTCCGCGACAAGGCGAACTTTGTCGTGCTGGAGGGCCTTCTTACGGTACTTCTGGACGAGAAAATCACGATTACGGAGATTTTGGAGAGCGAGAGCAACCAGGACAGCTACGACGACAAGTTCAACCGTGTGGACATCAAGGCGCGGAACTCGAAGGACGAGATCATCATAGTGGAGGTACAGCTCTCACGCGAGGTCTATTTCCTGGAGCGCATCCTCTACGGGGTGAGCAAGACGATTTGCGAGCACATGTCGCTGGGTAGCGACTACGACAAGGTGAAGAAGGTGTATTCCGTCAACATCCTCTATTTCGATATGGGCACAGGCAGCGACTACCTGTATCACGGCAAGACCGAGTTCAAGGGCGTGTTTACCGAAGACATCCTCCAGATAAGCCGTCGTCAGCTGGACACTTTCCGCCGTTGGCCGGCCGGGAACATCTTCCCCGAGTACTACCTGATTCGTGTGAACCAGTTCAACGAGTACGCGCGAACCCCGATAGAGGAGTGGATGGAGTACATAAAGGACGGCGTCATAAAGGACGACACGACTGTTCCCGGTTTGCAGGAAGCCCGCGAGAGGCTGAAATACATCTCGATGACCAGCGAGGAACGTCTTGCCTACGAGCGCCATCTGGACAATGTGAGAATCCAGAACGATGTGATTAACACGGCAAAGAGCGACGGCTTGGCTGAGGGTCGTGCCGAGGGTCGTGCTGAGGGCCGTGCGGAAGGTCTGGCTGAGGGTCGTGCGGAAGGCCTGGCTGAAGGTCGTGCTGAAGGCGAGGCCATCGGGGCGAAAAAAGAAAAAATAGAAAATGCCCGCAAGATGAAAGCAAAAGGCCTTTCTGTTGAGGATATAGTTGATATTACAGGCCTGTCTATCGACGAAATAAAGTTACTGTAGATGGGTGTCTTGTTGTGTCTCTGACATCTCATCCTTTCTTAATCGTCAACTCTTTTTATCGTTTTTTTGTTCCCCACTACGTATATGCCCTGTTTCAGTCCATCTAAAGCTTGATCCGGGCTTGTATTTTTGCGCACAAGTCTGCCAAGTGGCGTATATACATTGGTAGGTGCGTTGCCTGCCTCGCTTGGAACTTTTCCGGTGTGGGTATTTGAAATGACCACAAGAGGTATTTCTCTCGTCATTCCCTTGTAGCTGATGCGCAGCGTGTCTTCCCCTAATCCTGCAAGGCCTATGGAGTAGCCATCCACATCGCATATCTTGTTCCCTGACGCAGACGTTATTAGGGGCTTTTCTCCGTCTGTCTCCATTAACACCACTTCGAACGGATGGCTTACGCTGTTTATCCGGTCGCTACTGTCCAGTTTTATGACGGCCGATGCCAATACGTTAAAGTCTGGGTCTATGCCGTTAGGCACTGCGTAGACGCCCTCGTTGTAAATCCAGTTGTATTCCCCTGCGTGCGGCCCCTGTATTTCAATGGTTGAAACAAAGTGCTTGTAGGCAGAGTCGTTGAGCAGTTGCTCGGTGTAGAGCGCGTAGGTTTGTTCTTTCCCCTCGAAAACTTTCCCGTCCATAGAGTCGGGGAGTATACTCATCTGCTTGTCGTAGAGACTTCCTCCGTAATTAAAATTTTTACCGTTTAGTCCGTCAAGTGGGTATGAACCTATATTAGCACCGCTTACGCAATTCGTAACAAACTGACTACCATCTGTGATAGGTGCTACGTTGATGTTGTTGTAAGTCCATCCGTTTGCGAAGCCGCAAATGCCTCCTGTGTAATCCCATCCGTCAATATAGCCTGCGTTTAAGTTGTCAGCAAAAGGATAAAAACTGATAACTGTGCGTGCTACATTGGTATATCCTGCAATGCCGCCAATGTACCTTGCTGCAAAACTAGACTTGTCTTCAACCCCTGCTAATGAGATGGTTACTGCTCCGATGTTGCAACTGAAGTCGATAAGTGTAGAATTTGCGTTGCCGATTATTCCACCTGCATAGCCATCGTGGAAGGTGATATGCCCTGCGTTGTTATTTTTGTTGGCCGATATGGCCAAGGTGTAGCCCGCTATGCCGCCCACGTTCATGGGGCCGGTCACATTGCCAAAATTGGCGCATTGGGTAATTAGGTGTGTGGTGCCTGTGATACTTGGGACAGTTGACTTCCCTATAATACCGCCAACCCCGTTGTCTTGATTTCCAAATGGAATTCCATAGCCAATACCGATGTTTGTGTAATTCTTGCAATTCTGTATGTCTATGTTATGACAGTCTCCCGCAATGCCTCCTATACTGGCGGGAATATAGTCTTCCATACTTATTCTTCCCGAAACACTACAGTTTATAATTGTCGAGGTTCCTGACTGTGTCGGGTTGCCGAAGTATGCTACTATTCCTCCTGCGTAAACTCCACTTTCGCTCGTTTCTATTGCTATGTCGAGGTTTTCTATGTCGAGGTCTTTAATGGTCAGGTGGTTGCCGCTGATCTTTCCGAACAACCCGCAGTAGTTGTTCCCTTTCGCAATGGTCAGGTTGGAAATCTTATGGTTGTTGCCGTCGAAGTTGACTTTGTAGCCGTCAAGCGGATATTTGTAATTGTTGATAGGCTCGAATTCAATGCCGCTCATATCAATGTCGGCGGTCAATACGTAGTAGAAAAGTGAACCGTCCGATTCTTCGTTTACAAAGTTGCTTAGCGCCACAAGGTCTTCTCGGGTGGCTATTTGGTAGGGGGTTTCGTAAGTTCCATCCCCTCCGCTTAATGCCGGGTGCGCTGCCATTGCGGCTGAAAACCATGCTAGACCGATTATAGACAATGTCGGTTTTAGGGTAAAAATATTTTTCATAGGCCTGTTTATTTGAGTTGTACTGCATTATAGCTTAAAATGAGGAATTTGTGATGATTTGACGATATGTTCTGTAACATATGGAAACGGTGGCTGACGCTTCCAATTTCTTTGTTCCGGTTTAACGCAGATTGCCTGCAACCTTGCACAATGTACAAGAAAAAAAACAGGTATCTATATTTGATGAAAACAAAAAAATAAAAGATATGAAGACATTTAAAGAGTTCTGTATACCCGATGCGAACAAGGCGGCCGAAACAAATAAAGGCCTTTCACCCGAACGCATACTTTTGACCCTTAACTACTAAATATATTGAAGCTCGCTACCTCGTTGTGGGTAGTGGGCTTCCCCCATTTCTGCATGAAATGGCGAAATTTGCCAGTGTTTTTACACGTCCGTTTCGCCTCTTTTCATTTTGCTTTTTGTTCGTGTTTGCATACCTTTGTAATGATGGGCGCATTACACCCGTGCATTTAGGTTAGATATAAAATAATTACTTTTTTACAATGGATTTGATTGAAAGCATGGAAGCGCGTGCAAAAGCCAACTTGCAGCGCATTGTTTTGCCAGAAGGCACTGAAGAGAGAACTCTCAAAGCCGCTGACATCGTAGCAGGAAAAGGTACTGCGAAGATTATTGTACTTGGCGACAAGGCGAAGATTTCCGCTATGGCCGCTGAGTTCGGATTGAAGAATATGGATAAAATCACCATTATCGATCCGAATAACAATCCCGATTCCCAAAAATACATCGACCTCTTGGTTCAGCTCCGCCAGAAGAAGGGTATGACTGTTGAGCAGGCTACCGAACTGGTCAAGAATCCGCTCTACCTCTCTTGCCTTATGATTAAGGCGGGCGATGCCGATGGTGAGGTCAGTGGTGCTGGCAGCCCTACGGGCGACACCCTGCGCCCTGCGTTCCAGATTATCAAGACCCAGCCTGGTGTCTCTTGTGTTTCTGGTGCTTTCCTGATGATTCTGAAAGACAATACTTACGGTTGCGACGGCAAAATGATTTTCGCCGATTGTGCCGCTACTCCTAATCCTGATGCCGACCAGCTGGCACAGATTGCGGTTTGCAGTGCCAAGTCGGCTACCGATGTGTTCGGCTTCGACGAGGCCCGCGTTGCTATGCTCAGCTTCTCTACGAAGGGTAGTGCTAAGCACGAAATGGTCGACAAGGTGGTTGAGGCTACCGCCAAGGCCCACGAAATGGCTCCTGAACTTAAACTAGATGGCGAACTGCAGGCCGATGCCGCCCTTGTCCCTAAAGTGGCTGCCCTCAAAGCTCCAGAAAGCAAGGTGGCCGGTACTGCCAATGTGCTGGTCTTCCCTGACCTGAATACGGGCAATATCTCTTACAAGTTGGTTCAGCGTTTGGCTGGTGCTACTGCGCTTGGCCCATTCTTGCAGGGCTTGGCGGCTCCGGTTAACGACTTGTCGCGTGGTTGCTCGGTCGACGATATTGTTAAGACGGTGGCTATTACGGCTTGTCAGGCTATCGCCGGTAAAAAATAAAAAAACTCATACCGATATGTAGATAGGGAGCAGGGCTTTCGCCTTGCTCCTTTTTTGTGCCTCAGACTTCCAATTTGCTCGTTTTGGTAAAATTTTTCTTACTAATTTTAATTTATTGGGTGCTCGCATTGCTGAAATGTCGGCTAAACTACCTAATTTTGCAAACTAAAGAAAACTGTGAGGCTTCTTCTTTGACTCGAATTTTATTTATTGTTAATCCTAAATATGAAAGTTTTAGTACTAAACTGCGGTAGCTCTTCAATCAAGTTCAAGTTGATTGACATGCCAGCAAACAATGTTCTTGAATCTGGAACCCTTGAAAAGTTGGGCTTGCCCGACAGCTTTATCAAGTTTAAGAAGGGGGAAGGTGAGAAAACTCAAATCGACAAGAAGATTGAGAACCATTTGGAAGGTATACACCTCATCTTCGACGTTATTACGGGCAAGGAAACTGGTGTGCTTGGCTCTTTGAACGAACTTGATGCGGTTGGTCACCGTGTTGTGCACGGCGGTGAGAAGTTTGCAAGCAGTGTCCTTATTGATGCTGACGTCATCAAGCAGATTGAAGAGTGCAAGAAGTTGGCTCCTCTTCATAACGGTCCTAACCTTACCGGTATTGAGGCTGTTTCAAAGCTGCTTCCTGGGGTCCCTCAGGTTGCTGTGTTCGATACTGCTTTCCATCAGACTATTCCAGATTACGCCTATATGTATGCCCTTCCTTACGAACTCTATAAGGAAGACGGTATCCGTCGTTATGGTTTCCACGGAACCAGTCACCGCTATGTGTCTGCCAAGGCCATTGAAAAACTTGGAAAAAAGGAGAGTAAGATTATTACCTGCCATATCGGTAATGGTGGCTCTATTTCTGCTATCCTTAACGGGCATTCGGTCGATACTTCCATGGGACTTACTCCGCTCGAGGGTCTGGTGATGGGTACCCGTTGTGGCGACCTCGATCCGGCTGCCGTTACGTTCTTGCAGGAAAGCAAGGGCTGGAGCGTTAAGGAAATTAACAATGTGATGAACAAGAAGAGTGGCTTGGCTGGCTTGTCGGGTGTCTCTTCCGATATGCGCGACATTGAGGCTGCTTGTCAGGCTGGCAACAAACAGGCCCAACTGGCTTGCGAGATGTTTGTCTACCGTGTAAAGAAGTACATCGGCGCCTATGCGGCCGTCCTCAATGGTGTGGATGCGCTGGTGTTCACTGGCGGTATGGGTGAAAACCAGGTGAATATCCGTAAGAATATTTGTGCCGGTTTGTCTTACCTCGGTTTGGAAATCGATGAACAGAAGAATGCCGACCTCCGCAAGAACGGTGGCGAGGGCGATATCTCGAAAGATGGCTCAAAGGTGCGT
This sequence comes from Bacteroidales bacterium UBA4345, assembly GCA_002396385.1. Taxonomy (GTDB): domain Bacteria; phylum Bacteroidota; class Bacteroidia; order Bacteroidales; family Paludibacteraceae; genus Physcocola. The sequence continues at coordinate 11,344 of DGTD01000015.1, read as the reverse complement.
ATCTACGTTATTCCTACCGACGAGGAGTATATGATTGCGCTCGATACGCTCAATATTGTATCTAAACTCTAAGCAAGACTTAGTTAATGAATAAGAGGCGAAGCATGTGACACTGCTTCGCCTCTTTCATTTTCTAATCAAGATATTGCCCGAAGTCCTCTGGATAACGGGGTAGGTTGTCATCTAGATAATCCCACATTTTTTAAGAAAGCTCTGTAATGGACCATTACACCTTCGTGAAATTTGTCTGCGGTGCCGGGTGTACTAGGGTGGTAAGAACAAAAAACGAGCGCTTCAATTCCTCCTCTAGGGTCCTTGATGATTCGAATGCTGTTGTGCCCTTCTATTGTATAAACCTTTTCTTGAGGGTACGATTTGACCACGGCGTCGTATATCAATGAACTTGTGCATACAATAAAGTTTGGCTTCAGAATCTCAAGTTCCTTTTTCAGTAAGTCGCCATAGTTGCGAAGGTGTTTTTTCAAAATTTTATCGTCAAGTTTGCCTTCTCCTGGCATTTTTTTGCATTCTACCAAGGCGAAAGGCTGCGTGTTGAAGAAGTCTTTTACTTCCTCTCTGTGTTTGTCAACCTCGTCGTACCACCAGTCGTTCTTCTCGTCAGCTTTCGATAAGCCCCAAATCAGGTAAGCTATTCTTTTGAGGAAAGACACTTCAAGGTTCCTGTTCTTTCTTTTTTGTGCCAGGGCCTTCTCATCATCGATATCGGTGTCTCTAAGCCAGTCACGGATGTCCTCGTCCCATTTTTGTTCGTCCTTTTGGTACTGGTCTTTTAGCAATATAGCAATACGCCTTTCCGTCGAGAACCACTTGGCCTCTAATTCCTCGTCTGTCTCGTTGTTGTGGCGTAGAATGCCGTCTTTCGTGAAGTTCTCTCCATCTCCGTTTTCTGTCTGTCTGTTCTTCCAGATTTTAAACAGTTCTTCTAGGTCTTTTCCCATATATGTTGTTATTTTTAATTTTGTTAAAAATATGTATGGATGCCCATTGCTTGATATCTGGACCTTCAAACTCACATCTTTGCAACCTGGAAACCTATATCGAAAATGGTCCCGATTACTTCTTGCATAAATTTTATGTTCTGTTCCTCAAGAAAGGCGTCTGGATTATCAAATGTGACATCGAAACATAAAAGGAATTTGAGCTTCCCATCGAGTATATGGCGTTCTGCCCATAGTTGGTAGCAATTGTTCGCAGCGATTGTTTCACATAGTTTAAAAAAACCAGTGAATAGCGGAAGAGCCTTATCTTTCAGTGCACTCACGTCGTCTTTTGTGAACTTGTCAAGGGGCGGAGGGGGAACTGGCATGTATTGTTGGCAATTCTCTGCCAATACTTGCTTGGTTTGCAATCGGAATTGTATGCGGATTTTGTGGTTTTCAGGGTTATTCTGCCATATTTGCAGGTCTGGAAATATTTTATAAGTGGTTATTCTTCCATTTGTTGTCTTTACTTTTGGGGCGCGGAAACCCGCATCAACATAAGTCTGTTTGAGATGCTCATAAAGTTTTCGTTGGATGTTGTGTGTTAACTGCACTGCATCGTATGCGAGAGGTTCTGTATCGTTTGAGCTTAGGCTTGTAACAAAAGCTTGACTCATCTGCTCTTGCATAAACTCTTTAATGAAGTTGTTCTCGGCTTCTGGGCTTGTTTCATAGGAACTTTCTTCGTCGTTCGACACGACGCTCTTTATCTCGTTGCGCATCATGTTGAAAAGTCTCGATATGTTGATTGCGTTTTTCTGCAGATGTTTATCCGTTAGGCAGACCCGGTAAAGCACTTGTTCCCAGAGTTCGTCGAATTCTTCAAATTTGTCTAACCGGTCTTTGGTCTCATTGTCAATTTGCCTAACTCCCATTTTTGCGGCTATCCTGTCGTCCCACATGGTAAATCCTGGCTCTAAGCAGAGTAGCTGGTAGATTTTCGGATAGGCTACCTGCAACCCGACGATAGATAAGTTTAAAAGAATCTTTAGATCGCGTGTCTCTTTTGACTCTTCTCGTTCTCCGTCGTTTAGTGTGGCTGTCTCATCGCATGCGTTGTTGATGCACTTTATCATAGACAGCGTGTTTAGGAAACGTTTTATGGATCGAGGATTGCTGCCAATCGTCAATATTTCGGCTTTGTTGAGGTCGTTTGTTAACTTCTCGTTGCTTAAGTCGGCTGAATCAATTATCCCGATGCCCTTTAACTCATCAATCAAGTAGTTTTTTGTTGAGTATTGGCTGACTGGCATCGAGAATGGTACTTGAATAATTTTGTCAAAGAAAGATCTGAATTCGCGTTCGTTTTGTTCGTTTAGCTCTCCGAATTTTGGCTTCAATCCCTTTATGACCACATCGTAGTCTATCGCAAGTACGAAAAGACAATGCTTGAGTGTGAATACGTTTTTTAGTAACTCAAGTAACTCGACTGCAACAGGAGGGTCAATTCTGTCAAGGTCGTCTATAAAGAATATAATTCCCTTTTTATTTTGGCTCTTGTTGATACAGACGTTGATTTGTTGCTCGAGTTTCTCCCGTAAGTCTGCAATGCTATTCCCCCCTTCTTTGTTGAAGATGTCCATAATGCTGTCACCAAAACCGTCAAGGGCTTTGTTCGCCAAACTTCTGGCAACCGACATCCCTAATACGGAAAGGTTCTTTTTTATGGAGCCGATGACTTCTTCCCCCGCAGTTTGTGTCAATTTGACGACTTCGTTCGCCATTTTGAATAGTATTTGGAGCAGAGCCTCGTTTGAGCTCCGCATTAGGGAAAACTCCCAGGTGTTAATCCATATGGAATAGAATTCGCCGTTCTCGTTACACAAGTCGTCGTTGAGCACGTTCATTAACGAGGTTTTTCCGCTGCCCCATTCGCCTTGTAGCGCAACGGTTATAGGTGTGGATGACCCACGTAAGAATGCTTCAAGCCCTTTTTCGTACGCCATCAAACCAAATCGGTCATGTTCTGCCGACCCCTTTCTCGGTATGTCTGTTATGGTGGTTGTTCCCATTGCGTTTCCTGTATTAGATATTTGTGGTTTGTAACAAATTGTGAAATGGACTAATCACTCTTTCGTAGGTTCTCCAGTCAGCTTTGCCTTTTCTTGTGGGATGATATGATTTTATGACCGTTATTCCCTTTGTTGGATAGTACCAAAGACAGCAAGACATTTTGTCTTCTGGGTATATATATTCTATCTTTTTAATGCTTCCATGGTCTTCTTTACCTAAGTAATATTGTGTTATATAGTTGAATTGAGTGCCTTTCGGATCACAACATACAATAATGTTCGGCTGAAGAATGTCCAATTCTTCTTTTAGTAACTCTTTGTCTTGATTTAGTGCGTGAACAATCTCTGAAGTGGATACTGTAGGATGTCCAGCTAATTTTTTTGCTTCTATAAGGGCAAATGGCTCAGTGTTCCAAATTTCTCTTACTTCTTCAAATTTTGTCTCGGATACTTCTTTGAATCCTATTCTTATATCTCTTTGATCTTTTAATAGTCCATAGAGTATACGTGCAATGTTGGGTAGAAATCCTCGTTTCCCTACAATGCCGCCTGATAAATTTCGACTGTTTTCCGCATGTTTCCCTTCTATAAGCCAACGCCGAATGTCGTCTCCGTCGGGTGTGTTTTTGTCTTTTACAATAAACATGATCCGACGTTTAGCTTTTTCCCACTTTTCTTCAACGGAAATCTCTGGCTCTCCTGCCTTAAGTATTAAGCCGTCTTTGCAAAATAATGCCTTCTGTTCCGCGCTTAGGTTTTCCGTCCATCGTTCGAACAATTCGTCTAATTTCTTATTATAGTTCATCATGGTCTTTGATTACATTATGGTTTGATGTGGAATTTATTTAAAACGGTGAGAGATTTCTTTGAAGTATAGATCGTAAACATAGACTTTATTGTCTTTGTGGAATACGATATAGTTCCCTATTACATTTTTAAATGTTCCTACATTGTTTTCAAATGTGTGGGCAATTTCTTTGAAGTCTTCGTCATAACAGTAAAGCTTATGGTCCCTCCTACAAACAATGGCTTCATTACTGTAACCGATTATACTCCCAACATTTTGTATAAATGTGTGGCTGATTTCGTGACATGTTTCATCATAAACGTAATACCTGTTGTCCTTGCTGATAATTTCTGTAATCATATTAAATTGTTTTATTTGGTTAAAGAATATGCTAATTAAAAAAAAAACTAGCGCGTTACAAAATTTTCAGCGTCTTTTTTGACTCTGTCTTACAACATTAGAAATTTTTCTGTATACGTCAGTCTTTCAAATTCAAAGTACCTCTATGTCTGTAACAAAACACGTTACACTCAATAAAAAAATTCCGAAATAGTAATAATTTAGTCTGTTTTGTAAGATTGCATCAACTGGTTGTTATTTAGAATGAAAATAAATAGTATATTTGTGACCAGAATTCAATCAGGATAATTAATAAGCAATAATGAAGTTTTTTAAGGGGAAACTATGCCTTTTAGGTCTCCTCCATGCTCTTGCCATCTCTAACACTTTTCCGCTTTATGCGGTTGGTAATGAGAAGTTAAATTTTGAAGCCTCACTTTTCTCTGAGGCGGAGTGGAATTTGGACGACCGGGCCGCTTGGATGAATGAGGCGGCTCTCTATGCGATTTGGAAACCCGTGTCGCCTTTTTTTCTCGAACTGGGTACTCTGCATACCTATGGTTTGGGAGATGACGTGGTGATTGACGATTTGCAAGGATTTTCGAACATCAAGAATGAAAATATGGCGGCCGGACTACGTATGCTCGACCTCGGATTTGAAAACACTTTTGGTGCCGATAGTTCCCATCATCTGGTGTTTCTTTCTGGTGTGCGAAATGTGAATGAGGACTATTTTACGGAGGGTAACTCTACGTTGTTCTTGAATGGATCTGACGGCATTTTCCCGACTATAGCCGCTAATTACGAAATGGCCAACTTCCCGCTTTCGGGGGTGTGCCCCATTCATGTCTCTTATTCCCATAAGGTGGGTTTTAAAGCCCAATTCAGCCTCTATAATGGAATTGCCGGTGAACTGGCCGATGGCTCTACCTTCCGTTTCCGACCTCATCGCGATGGCGTCACTACTATGACTGAGATTGGGTATTCCCGCACCGACGTCCCGCTTCTTATGCTCTATTCAGTAGGTCTTGCCACCAACAATTCCCCCTCTGACGCCGGAGGAAAGAAAAGGTTTCGTGCTACGTGGTGGACACAGCTGGAACAAGGCTTGCTGAATAAGAACGGTTGCCGGCTGAATTTGCTGTTACATGGTTCTACTTCTCTTAACAGCGGTAGCAACTGCAAAGGATATGCTGGCGCTGGGCTTGTCTTGAACCCGTCGGGTAGCGGCAAGAAAGTTCGGGTGGAAAGTGTCGGACTGAAGAACCATTATGCCTGTTTTGCCGATGCCGATGAGTGTAATCAGGAACTCACTTTGCAAATGAGCTTGTTCGACTTGTTTACTGTTCAGCCTTCCTTCCAACTCGTTGAGGGTGGCGGAAGTGTCCAAAAGGTTTTCGTGCTGCGGTTGTGCTACGAACTGGAATAGAAAAGGGAAGAGGTTGCGCCATATAAAGCGCAACCTCTTTCTGTATAGACCTAAAAGTCTTTGTTTTGAGTTTAAGCCTTTTTCACTCGCTTCGCAACTGCTTGGCTGCCGCCACTAAATTTTTAAGGCTGGCGGTTGTCTCTTCTTCTCCACGGGTCTTAAGTCCGCAGTCTGGGTTCACCCATACGTTTTCTTTGTTTACTTTGCTTATGATTTTGTGCAGGGTGTCGACAATTTCGGCAACTGACGGAACACGTGGCGAATGGATATCGTACACGCCTGGTCCGACCTGTGTCTGGAAGTTTGAGTCTCTAAGGGAGTCTATCAGTTTGAGGTCGGAGCGGCTGGCTTCGAAGGTGATGACGTCGGCATCCATTGCATCGATGTCTTTAATGATGTCGCCAAACTCGCTGTAACACATGTGCGTGTGGATTTGTGTCTCTGGCTTCACCTTGGCGTGTACCAGTCTGAAGGCTGGGATGGCCCAGTCCAGATATTCGCTGTGCCAGTCGCTTTTGCGCAATGGAAGTTTCTCACGGAGGGCGGCTTCGTCTATCTGTATGATGCGTATACCGTTTTTTTCAAGGTCGAGCACTTCGTCGCGGATGGCTAGGCCTATCTGTTGTGCCTGCTCCTTCAAAGAAGCGTCTTCGCGTGGGAACGACCAGTTGAGTATGGTTACGGGTCCGGTCAACATACCTTTAACCGGCTTTTTCGTAAGGCTTTGCGCATAAACCGACCATTCTACGGTAATTGGTGCGCTCCGGCTTACATCACCCCATACGATTGGTGGTTTTACGCAGCGTGTGCCGTAGCTCTGCACCCAGGCGTTTTGGGTGAAGATGAATCCGTCCAGTTTGTTGCCGAAGTATTCCACCATATCGTTGCGTTCAAATTCTCCGTGCACCAGCACGTCGAGGCCGAGACGTTCTTGCAGGGCGATGCATTCGGCAATTTTCTTTCGGTTAAATGTCTTGTACTGTTCGGCACTAATAGCCCCTTTCTTGTAGGCTGCTCTGTTCGAACGTACATCTGCTGTCTGTGGAAACGAGCCGATAGTTGTGGTTGGGTAAGGAGGAAGCTGGAATATTGCTTTCTGTATTCCTTTGCGTTCGTTTCGGGCTGGTGTACGATTGAAGTCAGCATCTGTCAGTTTGCCTAGCTCTTGCTGTACAGCTTCGTTCTTCTTGACACGTTCTTCGCTGAATAGCGCCTTGTTCTGTTGCAGGCTTGCCGCATTCTTGCTGGCTATGTCGTAAAGTTCCTTAATCTTTTCCTCTGCAAACGCCAGGAACTTCTTGGAGGCGTCTGAAAGTAAGTTCTCCGATTCTATTGTGTAAGGTACGTGCAGGAGCGAGCACGATGTGCTGATTACAATGTCCTGTCCGTCTACATATTTCCCTATTTCGTCTAATAGCGCGTTTTTCTTCGCATATTCGCTGCGCCAGATGTTCTTGCCGTTTATTACACCGGCAAACAGTAGGGTGTCCTTCGGGAAACCGGTCTTCAGGAGCTCAAGCGACTTCCTTCCCTCTACAAAGTCTAAACCTATTCCGTCAAACCCTAAACTTACCAACTCGTTATAGATGTCGCGGACATCGCCGAAGTAGGTTTGTAGGACGATTTTAAGGTTGGTCTCCTTTCTGATTTGTGCCAGTAGGTCTGTGTATATTTTTTTGAATAGAGCCTTCTCTTTGTCGTTTGTGTCAAATACGAGGGCTGGCTCTGCTATCGAGATCCATTCTGCCCCTGCCGAGTTGAGTTGGCCGGCAAGTTGGACGTAGGCTTTTACTGCATCGTCTGCAAAATCAGAGGCTGTTTTGTTGCCGTTGTAGGTGGCCAGACGCAAAAAAGTGTAGATGCCAATAAGGCTTGGAACGGTTTGTATGCCGGCTGCTTTTGCCTCTTTATATTCGGCAAGCGCCTTAGGAGCGTTCGCAAGCTCCAACTTGGTCTGGTCGTCAAGCGCTGGTACAATGTAGTGGTAGTTGGTGTTGAACCATTTCTTCATAGGCAGAGCCTTTACGTCGCCTTTTGCTCCCTGATAGCCGTGTGCTACTGCGAAATAGGTTTCAAGGTCGCTCAATCCTAATTGCTTGTAGTTGGCTGGAACGGCACCGATTAGGAACGCGGTGTCGAGCAGGTTGTCGTAGAACGAGAAATCGTTCGACGGTATGAACGAGATGCCGGCTTCCTGCTGTTTCTGCCAACCGTAAAGGCGCAGTTCGGCAGCTGTCTTCTTTAACTCTTCTTCCGAAAGTTCGCCTTTGAAGAATTTCTCACTTGCGAATTTGAGCTCGCGTTTCTTTCCTATTCTTGGAAAACCGATTACTGATGTTCTCTTAATTGTCATATTGTCTTTTCTGCTGTTAATTTTGTCGGCGCAAAGTTCTGTATTTTTTAATAATAGTGAAAATACTTAATTTTGTGCGTTAACCATAGGTTTTTCCTATGGCGCTATTCCGAACTGACAGAACAATATGACTTTACAGCAATTGAAATATGTGGCGGCTGTTGCCGATACACGTAATATAACCGAGGCGGCCAAACGGGTGTTTATCTCGCAACCGAGCCTCACGGCTGCTATCCATGAACTTGAGAATGAAATAAATATAGTTATCTTCAACCGTTCGAACAAGGGGGTGACAATCACCAACGAGGGTGACGAGTTCTTGTCGTATGCGAGGCAGGTGTTGGAGCAGGCGGCTTTGCTTGAGGAACGGTACAAGGGCAATGCGGGCGGCAACACTATCTTTTCGGTCAGTTGCCAGCATTACTCGTTTGCAGTGAATGCTTTTGTTGACGTTATACGTAAATTTGGGGGCGATTCTTACGATTTTACTTTGCGCGAGACCCAAACTAACGAGATTATTGACGATGTGGCAAAGATGAAAAGTGAGATTGGGGTGCTGTATCTTTGTGGAAAGAACGAAAAAGTGGTGAAAAATCTGCTTAGAAAGAACAATCTGGTGTTCGATCCTTTATTCACTACACCTTTGCACGTGTTTATGTCCGCTAAGAATCCGCTTGCGCTTAAAGAACGCATTTCTCTATCCGATTTGGCCCCGTACCCTTACCTCACCTATGAACAGGGCGACTTCAACTCGTTCTATTTCGCCGAAGAACCTTTAACCGCCATTGATTTCGATTGTCCTAAGAATATTAAAGTTCGTGACCGTGCAACACTTTTCAATCTGCTTATCGGCCTCAATGGTTATACAATTTGTTCGGGTGTCATAAGCCATAAACTTAACGGACGTAGTATTATTGCTAAACCGCTCGACGTCAGTGACCAAATGACTATTGGCATCGTTACTCGTAGGGGAGTGTCGCTCTCTCGTTATGCCAAAACATATGTTGCTGCCATCAGAAAACATTGTAGATGACCTCTATGCCTTATGGTTGGTGGCTAGGCTCGACTTGGTCTCTGTTCCGAATTTTAGGCTGGGACTCCGAATTTTCGCAATATTTCTCATCTCCACACCTTTCAGTTTGCACCATTTGAGTTTTTGGCCGTTTTCTCGTCCGAATCTCTAGTCCTATCTTCTCTTTTTGGGTTTTCTTTTAGCCCTATTATGTTAAGTTCCAACTTCTCTTTCATGTCTGCTGCCTCGTGACACCACCATATGATGGTTGCCCCTGATTGTGCTCCAGAAAGAATGCTGTCGGTGACGGTAGATATGTCTCCCATTTGCAACTCGTCTGTGTAACTATATATTTCCAAAAGTATGGTTTTGCTCTCTGATATGAAACTGCCGAAATTCTCACTTCCGAGGTAGGTGGCTATATCGTTAACCCTGTTTAGCCCTTCTCCGCAGATGTGGGCGTGGCAGGCGGAAAAAGCCTGCTCTATGCTCGGCTTGATGTCATCGGTTGTGACGTCTATAATGGCATTCCCCTTTTGTTTTTCGCATAACGGCTTTCTAAATAACGGATAAAGACCGTCTATACCATGTTGCTCAAACTTCTCCTTGAGGCTCGAAAACTCTTTTGCTGTTAACTTTTTTGTCTTAATTTCCATAATTTCATATTTTTACTTTAAATAGTCTGTACCGAATTCAACGGTGTGCTTATACACATTCGTTCTGAAATTTTGTCGAAATTCAGGTTGTAGACACAAACTCGCCTGCTCATCTTGTGGCAAATGAGGTGTGGCCCCACAATTTTTTTGAACTTTCCCACCGCACATTCATAGTTGTAGTTGACCATCTGGAAAGTCTCGTCGTAAACGTAGAGCTTGCCCTCTTTCCTGCATACTATATTCTTGTCGCTGTAGTCAAGAATTTCTCCAACCTCCTCGCTATATGTGTGGCCGACTATCAGCCCTTTCTCGTTAAACACAATAACTTTCGAACGTTTTTCAAAGGCTTTCGTCGTTATTAGTATTTCGGTAATCATATGAATCCTCGCTTCCTCTGACACTAGTTGTTTCCCAATTTTTCTACGTACTGAAAATCTTATCAGTCTCAAATAGTTAAACCTCTGAAACTGATGCAAAGGAATTGTAGTCGTGTAACAAATGATGTTACATGTTTGGAAAGTTATAGAATTTTAAGTGAATGCTTTTTTGGGGAACGGAGGCTATTAATAATACAGAGGATGTGTCATAGTGCAAAAATTATGACACATCCTCTTTGGTACGACAGTTGCGTCTTAAGAGTTTCTCTTCTCACTCATACCTGTTTGCCACTCTTTTTATAAAGCCAATCATTTCTTTCCGTACGTTGTCGGGCGAAAGAATTTCCACAAAATCTCCCATACTCAACAACTTCCAGTAAAATTCGTAGTTGGGGCGCAGTCTGACTTGAAATTTAGAATAATCGTCTCCGCTGAAAATCTCTGTTTGTGTGGCGTGCAGGGGAAGGCTGCGAAGGTAGTGGTTGTGGGGCGATTGGGCAATGAAGGTGATGGCCTCGCATTTGATGTCGTCTCTGGTCTCTATGCCGTAAAAGGTCGAGAAATAGCTTTCTGCGTCGAAGTCGTCTGGCAACTCGAATTTCTTGTCTAATGTGGCGAAGTCCGACATTCGGTCAAGTCCGTAGGTGCGTAAGGCTTTTCGTTCTTCACTGTAGCCTAACAGATACCAGCGTTGGAGAAAGAGCTTGACACAGTATGGGCGTACGGTACACGTATAGCCCTCTGTGTCCCAAAATTTCTGATAGGTGAAGCTAACTACTCTGTCCTCTTTCATCGCTTCTATAAGGTTGTTGAGGTGCGCTTCGCTAGAAGGTATCGGTTCGGTGAGTATTCTGTTTTTTATTTTCAGACTGTCGCCTAACGAGTTGATGGTTGAGTAGGTGTTTAGCAGCCATTGGGTCAGATTCCCCTTCTCCAAGGCTTCTGGATTGGCAATGTGGTATCGGTTCTGACCTCCTCGTTCGCACTCAATCTCGATTCCGAACATATTGGCTATCTCTTCTCTCCAACGGTAGAACGTTTGCCGGTCCAGCTGATTTCCTCCGCTTACGTTCTCGCTCTGAAGGTATTTTTCCTTCAATTGCTCCAGCGAAATTTTCGTGTGGCGGTTGATGGTGTCAATGACCCATATAAGTTTTTGAATCTTGTTCATGTGGCTTTCCCCTCCTTAATGTGTGTGTAACAAAAAAGCAGCATCAATCCGATGCTGCTTTCTGTATTTTGTTGTCTGTATTCTTTTATCGGCAGAACTTCTTAACCTTGCACCAAGAGTAGCCCAGCATTGCGCTGTGCGAGCCCGAGTTGTGGCGTGCCCATTTGGTCAAGCCCAGCGTGTAGGCATAACCGAGGTGGAAACCCT
>DGTD01000088.1 GCA_002396385.1 Bacteroidales bacterium UBA4345 | reverse complement strand
CCAACACAATAAGGATTAAGACATAATATTCCCATATACTATTCTATATCTGTTTAACTCAGTGACCATAGTCCAACACAATAAGGATTAAGACAATGTCATAAGTACCAGCATCAGATCTTTTGATGCCCTCAGTGACCATAGTCCAACACAATAAGGATTAAGACGTGAGTTCCACCAGTCAAAGCAGGAACCTCAATGCCCTCAGTGACCATAGTCCAACACAATAAGGATTAAGACTATTGTCGTGCTCTTCCTTCTTAGTAGATACTTTGCTCAGTGACCATAGTCCAACACAATAAGGATTAAGACCAGAATAGCCCTGATGTTAGGGCCGTAGTTTTCATTTCTCAGTGACCATAGTCCAACACAATAAGGATTAAGACCAGGCATTGAAGGGAAATCTTTATTTTCTGCATTACTCAGAGACCATAGTCCAACACAATAAGGATTAAGACAGTATCAACATTTGATGGAACAGGGAACAAAGACTGACTCAGAGACCATAGTCCAACACAATAAGGATTAAGACGTATCTGACAGTCATTAAGTAGGAATTTAGCAGCACTCAGTGACCATAGTCCAACACAATAAGGATTAAGACTTTTTTCACCCATTTTCTTTGCTTTAAAGAGTACACCCTCAGTGACCATAGTCCAACACAATAAGGATTAAGACACTTGTCTCTGAGAGTTAGCGAAGAAGAGCTCTAGACTCAGTGACCATAGTCCAACACAATAAGGATTAAGACTAACAAATATTGTGTCATATAAAAATATTTATTACTCAGAGACCATAGTCCAACACAATAAGGATAGTATGAGCAAAACATTAAATGGTGTTACGAGCAAATGCTGTCAAAGTTTGGTATAAGACTTTTAAATCATAGTTAAAGCATCAAAACAGTATTTGCTGTCTGTGCTTCTTTTGCGAAGATTAGAGATGTAGGGCACTTTAGCATATTTTTGTCTATTATTCTTTTGGTCTACATTTCCAAAGTGCCATAGGATGATTCTTAATTCTTTCGGTTATTTCGTTTTCTCCAAAAAGAATTTCTGGCAGGTACTCTCTTTGATTGAAATGTTCAATGAATGCTTTCTCGTTTTCAGAGAAAACAAGGAATCTATTTAGGAACTTTAAAACTCTTTCTTTACAAGTTATATAGTCGAATTTCTCGCTTTTTCGTAACACAGGAATCAAATGCGATCTTACTTGGGCGAACCCTAATGTTTCAATGTGTTTGAATTCTTTTCGTTGAAGGGTAACTTCCTCGGCTTTACAGTTGGACCCGACAGCCATATAAAAGACAAGAATTTTTCGAAGCATGTTGACATCCTCTTCTCTCTCAAACAGATGTGCACAAATCATGCCGTTGACATCATAGATGTCTCGTATGGCGGCACGGCTGATAAGTGCGTTTATCTTACTAGCAAAGAGCTCAATCGGTGATAAAACATTCACTTTTATGTTGCCAAGGAAGTTGATACGAACCTCTCTTTCGATTACAGGTAATACGTGACACCTGTTACTGTAGTTGACCTCAATTTTTATATTGTCGGGGTTCCCTCCTGTGTTGGTATAGCCGAATATCCAAGAGTCTAAAGTGTGTGGGTTCTTTGTCCCAGGTTTTAGCATATATCCTTCGGTGCTCATAAAGTCCAGGATTTCTTTATTTACAGACACCCTTGTAGAAATCATTTCATTTCTATTCACATTCCTGCTGAAGTCAAGGTCTATGTCAACCGACAATCTCGGCATTTCAAAAACGGTAAGGTTTATGGCGGTACCTCCTTTTAAAACTAACGAATTGCCGAGTAGATTGCTCTGATTGAAATAATCTAGTATTTCTGCGAGTCGCATTACTTTTTCAAGATTATCTCGTAGGAAGCCCTTCTCTTTGGCAATACTTTCAATATAGTCTTTTTTATATGAGCTCATAGTCATTACTTTCTTTAGTTAGACAATATTCGGGAACATACAATTTCCATCGACACACGTATGAATCGCAAATTTCGGCGTTACTCATCTGCTGGGTGTAGATAGCGCCCCTGTTACGACACGTTTCAATAAAAGAGTCGCTTGTGTTTATGTGATTTTTGTTCTTCTCCAATAAAAAACCGACTTTCTGATACAGAAAACTTTTATTGTACATGTTGAGATATTTTTCAAGCAACCTCTCATCCAGTATAGTCACACTATCCAGACAATGCAGTAGTTCTTCAATACCTCCAGCACGTTCAATGTTGTCACAGCAGTCGATAATTGTACGTTCAAGATTGGTCACTCGTACATAGTTATTTCCAACAGGTCGTATAACCCCATTTCCCTCAGTGGGTTCTATACCGGTAGAACAATACTCGAAATCAACATCTTCGAATTTAAAGGCGTTAAAACGTTTCTTACTGCCTACGTAAGCATTATAAAACGGTTGGTGCGCTATTCCATGGAATTCCAAGGCGGTGTGCCATCCTACATAAGACGTTGCAGTAATATGGGTTGCTATTTCATATTTGTCCGCAACAGGTGCGCTAGTTACCGGATCCATAACCGAATAGAGGTTTCTTCGAACCATCTTAATGACGCCTTTTTTTTGCCATCGTGAAAGTGCGGCAGACGCCGCAGTTGACGTCATGTTCAATTGTTGTTTAACATCGCTTAATGTGAATACCCTTAGTTTATATGGATCAGAATGTGTTGCCATAATTGCGAGTAGTTATATAAAATTGTATAACTATATGCAAATATAACAACTTTTAAAAAGTTCATCACTCATATTTAAAAATAATGTTTATTCTTTCTTTCGTTCCCTTTCCCCTTTTTCCTCTTTACATGCCATTTTCTTTCATTAATTCGAATATTTTTTTGCAACCAGTAACCTTTTCTTTAATTTTAATGTTGGCCGTTTGAAGGGCCTTCTTATTCTAAAGATATATGGTTTTAAACTCAATCTGCATTTTATGATTACACTAACCGAAAGCCAAAAACGGGTGTTCAAAAGTATGAAAGACTTTATTTATAAGTCCGACGACCGTGTTTTCCTGCTTAAGGGTTATGCTGGAACAGGAAAAACGACGCTTATGCGCTTCCTGATTGATGACCTTAACAAGAAAGAGCGCGAATACCGTTTGCTGGCTAGTACGGGACGCGCTGCAAAGGTGCTTGGCGACTTATCTGGTAATGTGGCCACTACTATTCACGGAATGATCTACACCCTTAAAGATTTGAATAAGGATATTTCCGCTATTGCCGAAACCAGTACAGACGACAGCGGACAGTTGTTCCTAGTTTTTGAACCAAACGTTGTCGGCAATGAGACGGGCGAGTGTGTCTATATTGTTGACGAGGCCTCTATGATTGGCGATTTGGAGACGAAATGCGTTACACAGGCCAAGTTCGGCACTGGCAGGCTCTTGAAAGAACTGCTGCACTATGACCAGCGCAAGGGCTCGAAGTTTATTTTTGTGGGAGACCCGTGCCAGTTGCCGCCTGTTTCACAAACATCTTCGCCTGCCCTCGACCAGAAATATTTTATGAACGAGTTCCGCTTGCAGGCGCAAGAGGCACAACTCACCGAAATTATGCGTCAGGGCAAGGACAGCAGCCTCATTACGGTATCGCAGGACATCAGACGACGCTATTCACACAGTCCGGAAACGCCCGAATCGTATGGCAAAATGAAGATTTGGGGTGAAAGGTTCCACTTCAGGCACTGTCGCGATATCCAGATCCTTACCTCTAACGAGGTCCTGTTACAGAACTATGTCAACGACGTCAAGACCAATGGCTTCGATAATGCCATCTACCTCTGCCGAAGCAATAACGACTGCTATAAAATGTCGTTGACTGTGCGTGCGCAACTAGGCTTTAGGGGACGCGTCTGCGTGGGCGACCAGCTGATGGTGGTGCAGAACAACTTATTGACGGGTCTTGTAAATGGCGATATGGTGGAAGTGGTGGAACTTCATAGTAAGATAGAAAGGCGTGCCAACCAAGACTTCCGGCGTGTCAAGGTGAAAAACCTTTTCGACGGCACTATTCACTCCATCTTGCTGATGGAGAGCTTGCTTGACTGTTCCACACCAAATGTCTCAGCCGATGAACAGACAGAACTGTTCAAAGATTTTGCTATACGTATGCATCACATGGGCATCAAACAGAAGCGGGATGAGGAACGCTTTCGCGAACATTTGATGAACGACGAATACCTCAACGCACTGCGATGCATGTACGGCTATGCCGTTACCTGCCACAAGGCGCAGGGTGGTGAGTGGAACAACGTCTACCTGCAAATGCCACGCAACCTGACGTTGAACCCCGTCAAAGGCAATTTCCAGTGGCTCTATACGGCTATAACCCGCGCAAAGAAGTCGCTCAGTGTGGTCAGGGACTTCTTTATAGACTAACAGGTTCAGGTTATGCGCAGGGTGTTCTTATTGGGCGGCCACGACCTGGAGATGGAGACCATCAGGCAGTTGTTGGAAGATAAGGAGGAAGAATATATTGACAAGGACTTGTCGTGGAAAAATGCAGAATTGTCGGCTTACTATAACGATATGTCGGATGTGGGAGCCCTGTATTATGGAATAGAACTGAGGGGTTTACCCCCTAGTGGGGTAAACTATGTGCTGGTTGACCACCACAACGACAACAGTGGCAAACCGGCTTCCATTGCGCAGGTGGCTGCGGTGCTAGGGGTAGCCCTAACCCGTTTCCAACAATTGGTGGCTGCCAACGATGTCGGCTATATTGACGGTATGAGGCAGATTGGAGCAACAGATACAGAAATAGCGGTTGTACGGCAAAAAGACCGGCAAATGCAGGGCGTTACGGCCGAGGAAGAGGCTATGGCCGAAGAAGAAGTGCTGCAGGTGGCCCTGCGGCAGGGCATAAAAGTGTTGAAAACGGAATTGCCGCATTTCTCACCACTGGTCGACCGACTCTACCCTTACGGACGCCTGCTGCTCTACAACAACCACGAACTCACCTATTACGGACATGATGCCGCTAAACTGGTGGCCGCGATGGCCGGATTGGTAGAGCAGGGTGTGGCCTACTATGGAGGGAAAGGTTGTGCATTTTTTGGCATAGGTGCGGGACATTTTCCGCCGGAAACCATAGCTGCCTATGCCAACCAGATAGTCGGTCTGCTGGGCATACGCTGTTAGAGAGTGTCCTTCCCGGTGTATCTCCTTAGGGCTGTTTTCAGGTAATCTTCTATCTGTTCTTTGAGCGGTGCCGGCTCCAAAACCGTAACCCCGTCGAGGTGGAGGAGCAGTTGTTTTTCAAGTTCCAGGTTGGGTGTAACGTCAATGCCTACAATGTAGTCTTTCCCACTCTTTTCAATCAAATGTTGCGTATGGTGGAGGGGAGCGTCGAGGAGGAAGCGATATTTGCCTTCCGACACAAGTAGCTTTATGTGTTCAACACGGTGCTTGTGGTTGGGTATGGTGAAGCCAATGACGTCTTTCAACTCTTCGTTGAAGTCGATGTCAGTCGGTTCGTACGGGGCCTCGCCGTCTTTGTAGTCAACAATGCGTTCGAGCGAGAATTGGTCGTATTTGTGTTTCGAACCAACCATTTTCGCATAAAGTTGCCAACTTTTCCCGTATTGTTTCAAAAAGTAGGGCGACACGGTCTTCTCTTCTTCTTTTTCCTTCTCTATGCTCGATTTGCGTGAAGTGTAGGAGATGGTAATGGTTCTTTTCTCGGTAATTGCCGTAAGAATTTCCGGAAAGCACGATTTCAGGTTATCGTTGTCGTTTTTGTCAAAAGACAACAAGTCTTCGGTAACGGTTGGCAGATGGAACGATTCCTTTATGTGTTCTGCTGCCTCGTTTGCCCAGTCGTACATGTCGGAAGGCAGGCTTTCTAGGAATTGGACCAGTTGTTGGAAATTGGCGAACATTTCTGTGTCAGGAATGAACCTGCTGATTGAGAAGTTCGGTTGGGTATACCGCCAGCATTTCGGAACTTCTTTAATTCCTTTAATCTTATCCATGATGCTGTTTAACTTTTTAGGTCCTATGTTTTTAAGCCCTTTTTCTTCTAGCTGTGCGTTACAGGTTTTTAGCAGGTCCGATTTATTATAGAAGTTGTTTCGTTCGGTTAAACAGCTTATGATGGTTTCTCGGCAGAAATTTGCAACACTATCAAGTTCGTCGACTTCAGTTTTTTCGCCTTCTATGGTATAATGTGCCTTAACTTCGCAGATGACCTCGTCGTCCTCGTTTAGTTTTCCGGCAAGTTTTTCTTTAATGAAAGCCCTCATCTTATTAATATCGTTATTGATGGTTCTTTCACTTGCATCAGGCTTAAATCCTTTTTTTTCTAGCTCAGCTTCGCATTTTTCAGAGATTACCTCCGTTGTGGTGTCTATTTTCAGGTCAGATAGCAGTGAGTCGATGATGCGGAAACGCTCTGCTTCAATTCTTGAAATATTTATAGAGGACATGTATGGTGTTGGTGTATGATTAAAATTCTTTTCTAGAATACTATGGAATTTTATGGTTGCAGAATTCTGCACTCCATTAACGCAAATTTATTGTTTTTGCTGATACTGTCCAATAAGAAAAAAGTATGCGGAACAGTTTTAAGGCTGTAACGCATACTTCAGGTGTCGCAGTATAGCCGTTTGTTTCAGCCACTGTTGGGAAAGCAGGCTTGCTGCGTAATTCACTTTACCAACAGGAAAGATAACACCTTGCGGTGATGTCCGATAACATAGCTTACTCTGCGTGGTTTTCATCTTCCGGAAAAATGTCGTCAATAATATCGTTCAACAATTCGCCGAGTTTAACACCAGCAGTTTCAGCAACTTCGCCCCAAGGGCCTAATAATGTCATTAGTTCTTTTAACATTTAAATTAAATTTATGTAATACAGTACAGGTATTTTGTTGTTTCGCAACACCGCCCGGCAGACTGTACTGCATACGCTCCTTGCGGTATTGGGTAGAATCAGCCACTGTGGGCTGGAGAACATGTCAACCACCTATAATTTCTTTTTGGCCTGGTCCAGCGTCTTCTTGCCCAGTGTTGACCCTGCGACAAGTAGGACTACAGACGTGAAAGCCTTAACAATCAAATTTTTCATAATATGAAAATTTTAAAATTGTAAATAAATAATAGTCTCATGTGGCAATGTTTGCCTGACATTATCCCATGGAATGAGAAGCCGGAATAAGTCCGGATGAACCATTGCGCAATTGGCAACCCTTCTTGTTAAAGGCACTGCTTCAATACGCTCACAATCATTCTACTGTTGCGCTGCCAGCCATTCTCTACAATGATTTTTGCAGCCTTGACTGTTCCACACCCAAACATGTAGGTCACGCCCGAAGCCACACTTGCATTAATGGCGCCTCCGATGGCCGAGCCCACCCCTGGAATCAGCTTCAACAGGTTACCTGCGACAGACTTACCAACCTGCGTGGCGATGCGTGAAGCGATAAGTTCGGCGGCATAGTCGACGAAACTGGCCACTATACCAAACTTTTCGAAAATGTCCTTCACCATCTTGATCTGCAGACCAGAAAGGAGCACAGCGTCGGAACACGGCACTGGAATTGCACCAATGCCGGCAGCCACCCCGGCGTAGTATTTAATGCTGTTAGCTGCTTCTTGTTCTATTTTTTTCTTCATAAAAAATTATAATTTAAATGAGCAGTACTTTTTGTTATAAACCCATGCGGCATTGTACTGCATACGTGCTATACGGATTTTTGTGGTGTCAGCTTCATGTGCTTTAGACCACTAGCAACCATTCAGTCAGAGGATTTCTGGCTGGGTTGGTAACCGTTGTTAGCGATTACGGATGCAAAGTTCTGAAAATGTGCTGAAGGCTGTATGCAAAGCTATTGCGTGGCATTTTCCCTATTAATGTTTATGAGATTTTTCGTTGCAAGGTTCAATCTTCTCCACCATATATAAAAAAATAGCCATGAAGGTAGACAATGTATACCATTCATGGCAAAAACCTCAAAATATTAGAAATCTATTCAAACACCGTGTAGTCGGCCCCTTTCCCCCGGTCGATGGCCCAGCCGCCGATGGTGTGGCCTTCGGTCGAGAAGTTGACCGCCACTTTTACAAGTTGGCGCCCGTCGCACTCGTAAGGAATAAGGTAGCCCTTCTCGTCTATCTGCAACAGCGCCTTGTCTAACTTGCCCATGAACTTGAACTCGAAAACATAGATGTGGGTCGGTGTCTTCAGCACCATATCGCTTCGTCCTGCTGAGTTTTTCACCTCAGAATCTACAAACTGGCAGAGCAGACGGGCTATCAGGAAGAAAATCAGGTGGTAGCTCTTCTCTTTCTCCTGCATATAGTCATAAGGAATGCCACCTATGAAAGAGCGCATCAAGTGGAGCGCCTCGTCCAACTTGTCGTCTTGCAGGCAGACTCCGAAATTGGCAATAAAGACGTTCGACTCCTGTGTGCTGGGTGCAAGGTAATAGGGGATGAGGTTCTTGTACAACCCTATCCGCACTTCGTTGTTAGGAACGGCGAGTGTAAACAGGTTCAGCTTTTCATCGTAGTTTTTTATGGTGATATATCCGCTTTGGTAGAGCAAAGGTAGGGCCGTCGTCATACCTTCTGTTGGAGCGTCGAAGTCAGTAGATGATGCCTGGGCTCCTTCCAACTGTTCAATCTTGAAGTTCATTTTTTTGAGTTGGTTGATCAGCCAGCTGGGTGTGCCGCTGTCGAACCAGTAATTGTTCAACTCTTTGTCGTTTAGTGCGTTCAGCAGGCTGAACGGGTTGAATATGTCACGAGACTTCTTGCTGAAATGGTAGCCGTCGTATTGCCGAGTCAGCTGTTTTACGGCCTCGTCGAATGTACATTCGTTCGCATCTGCAAACTCTTGGATTTGCGGACGTAATTGCGACAGGGCCTCGTCCTTGGCAATTCCGCAAACAGCATCGTATGCGTCGAGCATGCTTATTTTCTTCAGGTTATTGATCTCGCTGAAGATGCTCAACTGGCTGAACTTGCTAATGCCTGTGATAAAGGCAAAACGGATGTGCTCGTCACAATCTTTGATTGGACTGTAGAACGAGCGGAAAAGGTTGCGGAAATCGGCCAGTTTTTTCGGGTCGTGCATCACTTCAAGCATAGGCGAGTCGTACTCGTCGATAAGGATGACGACCGGCTTTCCTGTTTGGAGGTGGGCTTTTCTGAACAGATTTTGCAACCTGCCTTTAATATCTTTGTTATAGGAATCCTCACCATACACCATTTCGTAGTCACAAATCATAGCGTCGAGCCTGTTTTTCGTGTCCTCGATGTCGCTGTATTTTGCCGTACTCATATTGAAGTGGAACACAGGGTATTTCACCCAATCTTTTTCCAACAATCCAGCCCTTAGTCCGTCGAACAGGTCTTTACGGCCTTCGAAGTAAGAACGGAAGGTACTTGCCAGCAGACTCTTGCCGAAACGGCGCGGGCGTGACAAGAAGACGTACTTGAATTGGTGTGCCAGGTTGTAAACGTACTCGGTCTTGTCCACATACAGGTAGTTGCCTTCAACAATCTCGCTGAAGGTCTGTATGCCGAGGGGAAATCTTCTCTTGTCTGCCATAGTCGTCTACATTTTCTACAAAGATAATTGTTTTTTGGTGGAATTTTGTGCTGGTATGCTGCTTTTGGAGCGAGTCTGTTGTTTGGCTTGTATTTTCCCCCATCTTTTTAATATTCTCTAAAACGGACGAAGTTGAATGTGACATTTTTTGTGCCGTCTTCCAAATAGTTTACCTTTCTTTCTGTTGTCGAAGCCACGCATGTGTACCCATTACTTTTTAACAATTCCACCAAGTGAAAGGTAAGCGTCATCTCACCCATTATATGGAAGACAACTTCGTCGTTGTTGTAGTTTTTTATTAAACTCTTCACTAAATCTTTAGCTGTACTAAATATAGACTTGTAGTCTGCATTGGGGTCAACGGTAGGGAAAGGGATATCAACCACTTCTCCAAACTGGTTATATCCTGATTTTTTCTGTTCTTCACTCCATGTAGAGAGAGGATGGTTTGAAAGATTAATAAGCATGGTTAGTCATGTTTTTTAGTATAGCGATACAGTCATCATAGTAATTACGGAATTGGTTATGCAAATCTTTGTAATTTCCTTTCTTAGCGTGATTAATGATATTCCTGTTGTCTGCTAGTTTTTTGAATGCAGGTCTTAAGCCTGTAATCCAATTATATTTTATTATTTTATGAAAAACGTCGTCGTGGTCTTTTAATTCATTTTTAAGATTACCGCTGTCTATATCCTCTTTTTTTATTTGGAGTGTTCCACTTACAAAAGTTCGAATGTCTTTTTCTTTGTTAAATTCTTTTGCATAGTCGTTTAACTTTATGCAACATAACGAAATTATGTATTCTTCTGCTAATGTATATGCTTGTGGAAGCATGTCGTATTTGTAGGCCCACTCAATAGCAGCTTCAATGTTATCTGTGTTCTTCTCAGGTTTGAAATTTGAAAAAAGGTCTTTTAGTGTTTTGAAGATTTCCCGTTCCGCATTATTCAGATTATCAGATTGGATTGATTTGTTAATGACAGCGTTAAAATCCTTTACAAACTTACCTTCTTCAATGTCTTTCATTCTGTTGGCCAAAATAAAATGGTCGAGGTCGCTGGTACATTCTTTTATAGTTTTTAGCGCTTCTGTAAACCTATTGTTTGCTTTCGTTTTTTCCAAGTTGTTGGTCGCCTTTTTTATTAGCAGTTCAACACTGCTTGTTTTGCCATATTGTTTTATACCGCTAGCGGTGTTGGTTAAGTCTTGGAGGTTGATTATGCTGGTGAGGTCAATCACGGGTGCAATCCTTTCCTCTAAGGGAATTTCTCTAACTTTAAATGCAGGACCGAGTTTCTCAAATGCTCCATAATAAATACCGCAAAGTTTCGTTTTTCGTGTGAATCGAGAAAAATTAAATAAGATTGTTGAAAAGAGAGGTATTGACCGGAAAGCATGAGTGACGTCAAAATAGATTTCATCGTTCTCTCTCAACTCTTTATATACAGTATCAAAAATACTCCATACTTCCTCTTCAGAAAAGCCTTCAGCAATCTGCCGTTCAATAATTTTTGGCTTCAAGCCATTTTCCTTCTTGTTTTTCAGAATCTGACCTAAGCCTATTCGTTCTATATCTTCCTTTACACTTTGCTCAGGATGTCCATTATTTTCCCAATTATGAGCTCTAGATTCCTTCGTGTAGAAAATTAGTATTTGGTCGTCATTATCCCAATCTTTACATAATTTATCTATTAAGTGTTCTTGTATAAATCGTGTAGGTTTCTCTTCTGCTGATCCATATTTTACTTGTACATAATTATTTGTACCTAGAAAGGATATGAATTTCTTATGTGCCATATATATTCTTTTAAAGTTTTATTTTACCTAATATTTTAACATTCAGTTTTGGAACCTCTGTCCTTACAAAGGAAGGTGTAGAGGGTAATTTTTCTTCTCCATTATGAATAGGAGTTTTTATAGAAACTACATCTTTGTTTTCTGCCAATAAATGTTCGTTCATGCTAAATCTGTTGCAATCGATTAGGTCCTTAATTCCTAGAATCTTCATTCTTTTCTTCAAATTTTTTAGAGATTCTGGTGACATTTTGGTGGTGTCTTGTAGAGTCAGTAAGAACGAGTTTACCCTAAGGCCAAAATCTTTTGCAATAGCAGCCAGTTTGTAAAGGTATTCTTCAATCGTATCTTTAGGAGACGTGAATTTTCCAAATGTCGTAACTTTGCATTCTGCCATATAGAGTAGGTTCTCTTTCATAAACATAATGTCAATCTCGTTGTCATTTGTTTCAGACCCCTTTCTAAAAATTTTAGCGCTTTTGCAGATGAATTTATCATCGAGTTTCAACTCTTTTTTCAAGCGGTTGTAACAATATTCTTCAAACCATGTGCCGCTATAGTATCTTTTGTCTTCCGCAGTTGGTTGTTCGTGGGCATTTTTTATTTTCGTTATCCTCGACATATTGAAGCCTTTGTCTTTACATAGGCCAAACAGACCTTCAGTTTCGGTGGCAGTGTGTATCAGGCGATTGTCGCTTTCGAAACTCAGTCCACTTAGGGTTAGGTATTCTTTGAGGTTCATTCTGTAACTCAGTTGCTCAATTTCTGTATTGTCTATATTCCTAATGGTGTTTTTCCCAATTGGAATATAGTAGAAAGTGGCGTTCTTGTTTTTCAGATATTCATAGAGCGCCAGTGAAAGTAGTTTCGTGCCACCTGTTATGTTTACGATGTAGGTAGTCCCTTCTTCTGTAGGCAATTGTGAGAAAAGAGTGTCGGTCGTAGTTTTGAAATCGTCTTCGGTGGTAATTATCCTTTTGATCGAATTTGGTTCAAGGTTTAAGGCCTTTTCCAAATGAACACCTTTCTCTTTTTTCTCCATTTCGGGTGTGCTGACGAAAACCAACTCGTCATAATGTCCTTCCATTTCCTTTATGAGTAGGAAATTGGGTTGCAGATAATCGGAAAGTATTGATAAAAGTATTCGCATGTTCTATTTATTTACAGTTTGTTAGCTTTATAGCTAAACCCGACCAAAGTTCGAAATTTGCTAGATTTAATAATTCAGGGGTTTCCCATTGTGGATTCCCTATTTCTGCATCGAGAAGCAAATTTTCGGGGTTCACGGTAATTTTGAATACTACGCCAGTGTGGCAGTGCCCCACTTCGGTTTGTTCTTCGTTAATCATACCAAGCAGTTCAATATCGTCTAACTTGATTTTCAATCCGGTTTCTTCTTCAAATTCCCTAAGCAGACCATTAGTAAGAGTGTCGTACAAGGTGTCACCTTTGTCGTGGTCGTTGGTGTGGCCGCCAATTCCAGCCGACCATATGCCTTTCAGTCGTTTTTCGCTACCACAACGCTGGTAGTGGAGTAGCTCACCTCTTTCGTTGAACACAAGGGCGTAGGCAATGAGTTGCTTGTGTGAGAAATCGCATTCGGCGAGTTCTCTTGCCTTGAATATGAATGGAAGTTTGTTAATACTGTCTTTATTTGTAGGCCAGTAACCTGCCTTTATATCGAATTCATCGGTAAGAGAAATGACAGGAACACAAAGTACATTTTCTTTTTTCATAATACGCCTTTATTAATCAATTCGCCAATTTCACGTTCCACCATACGCATCAGTTGTTTCTTCTGCTCATAGGGATAAAAAGCGGAACGGAAACCATTGCATATCAATTGCAGAATGTCCCATTTCGAAAGTCCACCACATGTCATTCGTGCGGCTTTGTGGAGTTCATGAGTCATGTCGGTAAGTGAAATGCCTGGGTCGTCAGTGTTCACACTGACCTTGAGTTCTTTTTCGAGATAGGCCTTCAGCGGATACTCGGGCAAAACTTCCGTCTCTTTTAAATAGTTGTCACGGAAGCCTACTATCTGGAAATTGCTTGACGGACAAAGTTCCACCGAAATCCCTCGCTCCAGAAATTTGGTCAGCAAATCCTCGTTGTCAAGCAAGTGCAAGCCATGACCGATACGTTCGGCATTCAAGTGATAAACGGCCTGCCAAATGCTCTCAACAGACTCTGTCTCGCCGGCGTGGATGGTAATATTATAGCACTCTTTCATAATCTCCATAAAAGAATTCCGAAGTTCTTCAGGTGTTTTGATGCTTTCGTTGCCTGCAAGGTCGAATCCACGGAAAAACTTTCTGAAAAGTGGCTCATCCTTCAACTGCTTAACCAAATCGACATAACTGGCCGACACATCACCACGATGTCTAGATATGATGAAAATAAGCGATGTTTCCACCTTTGGATAGGCCTGCTCCAATATTTTACAAATCATCTTTACAATTGTTGAAGCATCAAAGTCATAATCAACATTTACGTAATTAAAAGGGGAACAACGAATCTCCAAATATTTCACATTCTCAGAGTAACAACGTTCCAACAAAGCTTTTACAGCTTGTTTCAATCCCCAAGAAAAATCAAGGAGCATCGAACCCTGTAAATCACCCAGTTTCTCATATTTTTCAATGCCGATGCCACAAAATTGTGTTTCATCGCAATACTCACCATACCACAATTTTTTAAGTTCATCTTCTTTCCCTTTAAAATGATTTAACAAAGAAGAAGATATGGCATATCTTGGCACACTCAAGTCGTTCGCTATCTGTCGTACGGTTTCTTTCCATCCATCTGACACTAACTTTGAGAAATTGCCAGTCATATCTGTGTTTAAATAGAGCCCATACCTAGGGGACAGCTCACAAAATTCCTCTTGATACCAGTCTGGCAGTTCCGCCACTTGAACTAAGTCGGAAGGAGACAAAGCACCGCCCAAATGGCAATGCAAATCGCTCTTTGGTAGTTGTCTCAACCAATCCAGTTCTTCTTTTTCCTTCTCTCGACAAACACCCAACTTTGTTTCTTTTAGTTGTTTGATTTTTGAAGGTGGCAAAGTATACAAGATGTGGAAGTTTGAGCGGGTTTCCTTCTCATCAAGATAATAGGAGGTATAGAAATGTTGGGACTGCTGTTTTTGTTCTTCAACATCATTCAAAAAAGAGGTAGAAGGCTTACAGCGCAACACCAAATCAGAATCGAACTCAACATTTTGTACACGAATAGCTTCGTTAGGAGGAACACTACCCATCAACATAGGGTGTGAAGCCTCTTTTTTGTCGCCCAACACATGCAAAAGGTTGTCACATCCAAAAATATAGGCGGCATCTTGCATATCGGTGCTCATTGTTTTCCTTCCGCATGCCAGCGATAAATATAGCTTGCCGCCCACATTTTGTTGATGAGCATAGGCAACTACACGGAGAAGCAAGTCATGAAAGGCTCGTGCATCGTCCTCGTTTACTATGTCGTCGACACCATCCAGCACGAAAATCCGGATGTGAACATTATATTGGGCACAATTTCGACAAATGTAGTCAAAACTCTCCTGTAAAGAGAGAATCTGCTTGCCATTTGAC
Source organism: Bacteroidales bacterium UBA4345 (assembly GCA_002396385.1). Classification (GTDB taxonomy): domain Bacteria; phylum Bacteroidota; class Bacteroidia; order Bacteroidales; family Paludibacteraceae; genus Physcocola. The sequence continues at coordinate 19,372 of DGTD01000088.1, read as the reverse complement.
AAGTCCTTATGCTTTTGGTCGGTTGCCACAAGCCACACTTCGTCCACACGCTCAAGGTCATTTCGGAGAGCCTTCACAGTAGTATTTCCCTGATAAAATTCAACATTTTCGTTATAGTTGAAAATGCCAATGGTCTCTTCTATAATATCAGGTGTTGCACCTAGGGCAGATATGAGTATATTCATCTTGTTCAATTTCATCCAATCAAGTATTATTTAACAGCCATTTCCCCACATTCATCACTTCAATCGTTTTGTCGTCCGCATTTATTTGATACTCTTTGTCAGAATATGTTAGTATAATAAGTCGCTCGTATGCACTGAATTTTTTTCCGAGTTTCAATAAAGCCTGTGTTTCCCGAATATAAGTTTCGGAACCCTTTTCGCCCAGATCATAGCAAACCTGTATGGCAAGCCCATGCTCGGGAATGACAAAATCGACCTCTATATTGTGATTATAGAAAAAAACTGTATTTTCAAATGCTTCATATTTTCGCCACAAGGCTAAAGCAACCATATTTTCAAGCAGCGTAGTACGATTATCCAATGTCAAAAGAGAAATTATGCCGTTATCGACAAAATAATACTTCATATTTGTCTCCCTCTCCGTAAAATTGTCAGCCATATTCTGTATTGGCATGATTAAGAAAGCATCTTTGGAATACTCCATATAGTTTATGGCCGTGCTTTTTGAGAATTTGGTTCCTGTTGAAGATATTAAAGACGTCAAGCGTGAAAAAGAAATGGGTTGCTTTACACTTTCCGCCAATTTCTTGAACATCAAACGCAAAGCGAATGTGTTCCCGATTTTATGACGCGATGCAATATCACCTAAATATATTTTTTGATATACCGACATCAGGTATTCGGTTTTGGCTGGAGAAGTTGCACATTCTGGGAAACCACCATAACACAAGTATTCTTCAAGAAACCGATTCATTTTTGCCTTTTCATTTGTCAGAAGTAACTGTTCCTCAGACAAACTGGCACCATTGGCATTCAAAAATTCGTGATAGCTATAAGGGAAAATAGTTTTCACCACATAGCGACCGCCCAAAGTTGTCTGCGCATCAGAACCCAGCATCTTTGCGTTTGAACCTGTGATGTAGACCCGGTATTTGTGGTCCGCCAGCCGTCGTGCGAACTTATGCCACCCTTCAATGTTTTGAATCTCGTCAAGGAACAGTATTGGAGGTTCATCGCTACCGCTCATAGAAGCGTGGGCCTCTAAAAGCCGCTCGAAATCAGATGTTTCAAATCCTAAAAGTCGATCATCTTCAAAATTGACGTATAGCATATCCTTCCAAGTCTTCCCATTGTTTAACAGATGTTGCATCTGTTGAAACAAAAGGAAGGACTTACCTGCACGCCTCACTCCAACAAGCACAAAATTAGCCCCATCGTAGAATTTAAAATCCCGATGTACAACCTTCACATTCTCCACCATGACCTCGTTGGAGCGAAGGACTGTTTTAATCTGATTTACGTCCAACATGTAATTTTGTTTTGTATACAAGACAAAATTAATCAAATTTTGTTCAATAGATAAGACAAATTTAACTATTTATTAATTATTCTAACTAATATATCATTAAGAATGTCCTTTAAATCCGTAAAAAATATCAATTTATAACAATTTGTCCTACTTGTAGAAAGAAAGTCTACAAATAGGACAATTGAATCATTTTGTTTTGATTGCAAAACAAAATATAGGTAATTTTGTTCGGAGTATAGAACAAAATGAATCTTTAAGGATGAATAATCTCGTTGAACCAGCGAGTGGAGGTGTCAGAACCAACAAGTGATGACAACTTTAAAGATTTAATTTGTGCAACCATTCAGTTCCCAATTCATCACCAAGAACTTTTTTGAGTTCTTTCTTCTTTTTCTTTATATCTGACATTTTTGATATATTTTCTTTTAAGACATTGAAAGCACTTTCCAAATCGCTGGACGAGATTTCATTGTTGTGATTGTTCTTCCATTTTTTCAAACTACCCACAAAAGCACCAAAAGATGAAGTTGTCAGTGTATCGCATATAGGGGAATTGAGTATTCTCTGCTGTTCCTTTATTTTGTGGATACAATTGTCTATTTTGTAAGAAACGTCATCTCCGCCTCGTTCTATATATAGTTTGTATTTTCTTATGGCCTCTTCGTAATTTTTTGCCTCTTCTAGTGTTTCTGCCTCTTGCAGTATGTTATCTAATTCGGTCTTCTTTTGGATTCTTATAGCTTCTTCTGCTTCTTCTTTTGCTTTCTGTTCTTTTAGTTTCTTTTCTAATATATCAGACTCGTTGATGAGTAGATTAAACGTTTTTGAACTTTCTTGTAGTGTACTAAAGTTTCTGTCTTCTTTATAAACTTCACATTCTTTGAAAGACATTTGTTTCATTTCTTGCGTGGTGTGTGTCGCAGACGCAATGGATACTAATTTGTTCAGACATTCTTCAATACATATTCTGGAACCATTAATTTGGAGAAAAGCAGAAATGTCTTCGTTAAATGCTTTAATGTAATCATCTGTAGTATATTTAAAATGTTGAGACAAATTTGCTTGGCAGGAAATAGTTCCATATCCATAAGATTTTGCTAAACCAATATTATGATAGGTTCCTTCTGTCTTATTGAATGAAATTGCAGACAACAAAGCTCCGATCTCTGACTTTTTAAGATTGTGGACAATTATTTTACATATGAATTTGTTGTTTGCTGGTAAAGGACGAAATCTTACAAGCATATTCTCATTACCATTCCCTACAGAGATTGGTAATGTGACGAAATCTTTGGTAATTCTATATCTTTTTCGCCCTGCAATTGTTGCATTTGGGGAACTATAATTTGTTACTGAATTTGCCGATTGTTTTAGGTATAGCGGATAGTATGAGGCGCGCGGTTGACCAAAAACACCTTCTTTTATCTCACAATCATTATCTAAAATTGTATCTTGACAAAATGCGTTTCCAATGTGAACTCTACCCTTGTATTGTTTTTGTTTGCTGATATATCCGAATATACATTCGCAAAGATCCATCTTGTCATTGTTGGAATGTTCTTTCGAAGTATTGGTTATCCCATCTCTAACAGAGTTTTTGAATGGATATCTATACATTCTTGTTATTCCAATTGTCTTGACAATACCATTATCCTTTTCGAAAAATACTGGAATAGAACTTCCTGTTTTTAGTCGGCATTTTAAAAAACCATCTTTCCCATTTTGACCGCCATAATAGGGCGAATGACTGTGAACAGAGTCAAAAGATATGAAAACGTCTCTACTAACTTTCAGGATTTGTTCTGCTGTTTCAGTAGAAAAAAGGTATTCTATTCTTTTATTTTTTATGAATCCAGTACAGACAATATGGTACTCCCCTTCAGGAACAATTTTTTCAACTTTGTTCTCTTGATAGGTAATTTCTCCCTCTCTTGCGGTAAGAGTGGGATATAGAGGATTGCCGTCACACAAACTTTTTTGTTTGATTTCTGCTGTTTGGTGGTCTGCTCCCCGATTAAAATCAGGAAATTTTAATTTTAGTTGCCTGTGCGTTATTTTCTGAATCCCTTTAGAACATTCTCTAATATAATAGTTATCACCATCTTTGTATAACCAACCACAGCATTTCGCTTTTTTTATGTCGGAACTGTAGTTAACGCCTTTAATTTGAGTGGTGAAACTTCTATAGCCGAATGAATCATTGTTAAAATGGTTCATCTTTGAGAAAGAGAGGATTTCCATCACACTGCGAAAACAGCCTTTTAAGGTTGTTCCTGGTATAAAGTAGTGTTTATTTCCTTTGTCGTCAACAATATGGCTTGACCATTCATTTGCTTTCCCGTCTTTGGTAAATAAGGGAGTTTTGTTTTCAATTGTTAATGTTATAATACCGTCTTCTCCATCCTCAAAAGGAATGTCATGTGATATTTTATCAGCCCAATCAGGGAAGAAAACTTTGTCAGAAAGTGGTACAAAATTATAGGGTGCTGTAATCATTTTTCTTTCTCCTCTTCTTTAAATCCAACAAATACTAATTCTTTGGGTTGCAGAACCTCCATGTTCTCACAAAACTCGTCCTTTTCTGACCTCCAATATTGTCGGAAGCAGAGTTTCTTGTGGCCCTTTATACGGTTGGCATAGAATGTTTTCATAACGAACTCACCAAGTTCGTTGCTGTTGACCTCGAACTTATTGATAAGGTATTCGCCATCCACAAATTTTATGCTATAAGAAACAGCTCTCTCTTCGTCGTAGAGTTGGCCCTCTATTATAAATGGATTATCGTTGTTATCCAGTGACTCGTCAAAAATATCACCATTAAATACTTTTGGCGTTTTTTCGTTGCTCTTCCAAATGTAGCCTACGTATTTACCGTTATTTTCTATACTATTTACTTTCATAAAGAACTCCGTTAATGGTGAAACTTCCGTTAAATATGCCATTGCCACGGTTTACGCCACCACCTAGTGGCAGCATACCTGAGCAGATGTCGTTGATGGCGTTTTCTAGCGTTTCCTTTAATTTGTCTTTGCCGTCCACAACGTCTTTTTTTGCCATAATCGTCAATGTAAATGTCTTCCCTTTACCATAAGTCGTTTTTTCTTGGAAGAGAGCACCATCTATGGCCCCGCCTGTGAAACGGTCAATTGAAACATGGTTGATGAGTTTGTCTGGTAAAGGAGTTTCAAAAACGTCAGAAAATAAGAGGTTTCCTCTTTTTTGTTTAGTTCCGTCCTCGAAGCCGAACAATTCTTTTACAGCTTCATTTTCCGATCCAATTTTTGCATCAGGGTTGCCAATATATAGTCCGTTCAACTTATTCCAATAGAAAGCGACACGGTGTGCCAGTGCTCCTTTTACAGAAGTTGCGGGAATCAAGGTGAAGTTTTCCTCTATCTTGCCTGTGTTTCCGTCCCATGTCACCTTTCTAGCTTTAACGGGTGTCATATCGGCTTCGTCGTCGCCGAAGCCGCTGCCGAAAAGGAAAAAGTCTTCGGGATGCAGGGTTAGTTCGTAGCGATACCACCTTTCTGTATCTGTCTTTTCGGTGTCTTTATCTTTGTTCTCTTCCTCAATCTTGTCCCAAAAGGAAGTGTCGGAGAGGTTAGAAGTTTTGTTTATATAATCCTTTCGGTCGCTTTCTTCTTTTAGGTCCAGCCTTTTTGTTTTAAGGCTAACAACTTCAATTTCACCGAAACCACATCGTGTTCCACCACCTATACGAAAAGTCTTATTTTGAACTTGCTCCAAAATCTTGTTGAAGTTGTGGACATCCTCGTTTTTCGCGACCATTTCCAACTCAAAGCAGAAACGAGTGCCCGCAAACACCACTTGTTCATCAAACTTGCCTGCTTTGGTTGCCACTCCACGCTCATTTATGCACACATGCTGACGAATAGGTAATTCTTCGTAATATTTTAGCAATGTGTCCTCTCTTGCCATAAGGTTCATTCCATCAATTACTTTTCCTTTAGAGTTTAGAATTTTGGCTTCAGTAAAAATGATTTCAGAACCATGGCCATCTTTTTTTTCTTGAAAACCAAATATCTGATTTATATCGAAACTATCTGGTTTTACATCTTCAATCATGTGTCTTACAACTCCCGCTATAGCAGTGCCGGGGATATATGGCAATCCATTTGCATCGGTAGCGACAAGGGCATCGGTCATGATGTCTTTTTCACCAGATCCCACAGCTAATGGTGTTTTAGCTTCAATAATCATACGTGCTAAAAAACGATGGCTATAGCCAGAAAATTTTATATTGTCACTCATTGTTTATCCTCCTTTCTGCATTTCTTCGCCATTTCTGCGGCAAGGTTGACTAATCCGGTTCGGATGTTATCATCATTACAGTTGTTCATAAACTCTATCAATCTGTTTCGTCTAATACCGTCCCAGTCCTCAGACTTCACACCATGAGAAATGTATGTTTCAACATTCTTTTGGATTTGATTATCCTCTTTTGTCGCCATCGCAATACCACGAATCGCACCCCATTGTGAAGCAAATTTTTCTTTGCCTTGGAAAAACTCCTCATTTTTTTTGACCCACACGTTCACAGCCTTATAAATACTATTCTCCTTGTCTTCCAATGTCTGTTGCTTCTTTATATATTCCAACATTGGCGAACCATTCAAAGGCTTTTTATCAATCGGCGAAGAGTCATCTTTAATTTCTTTAATTATACATTTGGCTTTACCATCTTTCTCAGCATTTAAAAATTCAGGATTGTAAATTACTTTTCCAAAGCCTTCGTTTTTATAAAAACCTACGTATTGTGATTTTTCTGGGCAACTTGATGTTTTTACAACGAAAACACTTCCTTTCTCAATGCCGCAACGATCAGTATCGAAACATTGACGTTTGTTGTTCCAAGGTGCGTATTGAAAAGTGCGAATTTGAGATTTATCCCACTGAATTATTGCATCTTTTGGTAATCCTAATTGTTCTGCCAAAGGCTGGAATGTTGGCAACCCATACTCATCAAGGAAAATCAGACGACCATCGGCATAAACCGTTGTTTCCATCTCTTTTGTAGGTTTGCAACTCTTCACCTCTTCATAATCAAATTCTTCAATCTTAATCAAGCCATATTGTGCAGTGCGTGAGCGTCCAACACGTTTTTCACCGACTAATGCGTTCTTTACCTCTTTGGCAAGAATCTCATTGTCTAGTTCCACCTCAAAATAGAGTGTCAATCCTTTTTGCAACGACTCATAACCATACATTTGTTCGTCTTTTGAATGTCGTTTTTCTCTATCGTATGCCGACTTGATGGCAAAATTGGTCTCCGTTTTGATTTTTATTGCTTCATTATTGACAAAGGTGTAGAAGCCATCGCGGCACTGTTTCAACTGTTTTTTCTTCATCTCCTCGCCATCCAAATTCGACATAGCGTGATGAATATACAATTCTTCGCTTGGCTTATTAAGTTTTGGATAAAACATTGAAGCAGGAATTTTTAAACCTCGAACATTTCCGCTTGATGGGTGGGCATCACCAAAACGAACCTTTCCGCTATGGAAGATTTCCATAGCTTTACTATCTTTATCTAACTTTTCGTATTGGCTTGCTACAATACCCAAGAAGCAACTACCTGGAATAAAATCCAAAGTCTTGTTTGGACCTTCGGTTGCAGCTTTTTGGTTGAGGATAACATCAGAAAGCAATGTGCATTTGAATTTCAATGTTTTCATTTGTCACCTCCCTTCTCTTCTACTGTTATGGTACATCGACCCAAACCTCTGTTACGGTTTTGTCCCAAACGTTTGATAAATCCAAACGATTGAATGATTTCATCTGTCATTTCATTTGGAACTTCTATTATTTCGCCATATAATGAACAGGGCACAACCACTTGTATTTTACGTAGACTGTGCTTCTTTGCTATACAATTTTCGTCTATAGCTGTGTTGGCAACGTTCCTATACATAAAACGGGACGCATTGTTAGAAACTATAGCTTCGTATTCCTCTTTCTTAAGTTCTGCATTAGCAAAGAACATTGAGCCCTTTTTTATTTCATTTTTGTCTCTTTCAAAGAAACCAAAAGATTCAAAAAAAGAAGAGTCAAGACTAATATTCTGTAAACTCCTAATTTCTTCCACTGCCTCACGTACCAATCCTTTAATGGTTTTACCAGGAACGAATGGCATTCCTTTTTCATCTTTCACCACCAAGGCATCCACATCAGCCCCGGCTGCCAAGCCGCTACCGCAATGCCAATCTGTGTGAAATTCTATCTTATATCTTATCTTATTCATTATTTGTCCTCCTTGTATTTTGTGTATTGATGGTATGAATGGTAAGAATGTCATAAACAGGATAAAAAATCTTTTCAACTTCAGTTCCTTGATTCTTAACCTTTCTCCTTTCTCCTTTAGTCACATTTTCTACGTATGTACGCATTGTAGTCATTGATTTCAATCGTAACAACTTTTGTTCTGCCATTTCTGGGTTATCATGTAGCAAGGACATCCATCGGCGTAGATGAGATTTAACTGCATTGCCTTCCTTACTTTCTTCTAATTGTTTCGCTTTTTCTGTTAATTCAGAAATCAACCATTTATCTTCACTCTTCTTTTCTTTTATATAATATGGACCGAACTCAAAACTGATGTTGTTTTGTGGTGTGAGTTCTCGTTTGGTTATATCATCCCAATCTTTAGTAAATGAATCTTGAACTTTGTGGAACATCAGACAAGACTTTGGCAGTTCCTTGCCGTCTTTAATTTCCTGTTTACCCTTGGCATCTTTCTTAGCCAATGAGCAAAGAGTTTCGGCAAGGTTATAGCCATAATAGAATGGGAATGATGACTTGATGTAGGCGATACCTGCACAAGCGGTTAATCTTTTGTCTGATTCGTTTTCAAAGACATTCTTTAGCAATGAGACTCCCTGGTTGTCTTTCAGTAAATTACGGGTATTTTCTTCGAATCTAGAGATGAAGGTTGTTACATAATTGAGAGCTAAATCAGCTCGACAAATCACAGTCAAATCATCTCCGCCTAACACAATCGGGCGAATTGGGATAAAGTCAGACTTCTTTTTTGAATTATTGAACAGAACTTTTACTGCTTCAAATGCTTCACGTGCAGATAAAGTCGTAGCTTTGTCTAGCTTTTCTGAGAATTCTTTGAACAGATTTTGATCTTTACCAACTTTTTGGACCACTTGTCCCAATCCATTACCATCAGCATGGATTACTGCTATCCAATCGTTATTTTGGGTAATTTCTTCAATATCAAATGCAATCTGCTCGTCTTTTATATCATCATAAAATGCCTTTTGACAAAGATTTCTTGTGGTATGTCGTTTTGCTATCCGTTTCCCATCTTTTGTTTCCCATACATATTGCAATTTAGCAAATGTGCCAGCATCAAGATGACTATTTTCGCTTTCCCTATAAACAACAGGCAGTCCAGTCTGTCTGCTTGTTTCAATCCCCATCATGCCAAGAGTTGCACTACGCATAGGAATGTTGCGTTGCAGACGAAGACGATTTTCCAATTCATTAACAGCGTGTTCAAAATCGTTATTTACCAATTTAACAACGGCCTGGCTCACTGTGATGCCTGGGGCAAATTCGTATATAGACTTAGGAAACTCCAGAACAATTTTTTCACAATCTTCCTTACTATCAAAAATGTACTTGATATTGCCTGCTGCGTGGAGAATGCAATTTTTGTCTTCTTCCAATTGTTTTGTTAAATCGGGATAATACCCCTTCTTCCCCAACAATTTAGCAAACTTGCTCGTACAAATTTCCTCTACTAACTCGCTTGCGCCAACTATCTCTTTCAGTTTGTTAGTCTGAAATATAAAATTTTGAATGCCTTGCACGGAGGCCCCATAGAGATATTTATCTGCCATTGTATGTTGTATTTTTGTCCATTATACAAATATATCTCTTTCTGATAAATCTTGTAGCTTCTATATCTATATTCTACAGCATGTTTTTCTCCTTCTTTCTGCGAAACTGGCCCGTCAGAAGAAGGGAGCTATTCGATGTCACGTTACCAAAATGAAATTGCTTTGGTAAACGAACGCGAAACTGTTTCGAAATGGTGACGCATACGCAAAGAAGAACCGCATTACAGCACACCGTTGTCGCTGTTACACGGTTCTTCAGTATGAAGTATTCAGAGTGTCTTTATTTGCATACCACTACCCTGCTACGGCCGTTTGTCTTTACCAGGTACGTGTTTGCAGGGAATTGTTGGATGCTGAGTTGAGAAGCCCAGTCGGCGTCATCATTTGAATGTAGGTTGGCGTATCCGACCAGTTTCCCACCCATATCGTAAACTATGGCTTTTTCATACCGCGGATTCTTTTGTGCGGCAAGCGGTGTGATAAGGGTTTCCGTACCATCGGTAAAGCGTAGCCAGTCGAGGTTGGCATAGGCGCCGGTCAGGAGCACTTTAAGCACGTGCTCGCCTTCATTGAGCGTACCGGTTTTCCCCTTAACAATGGCATAGGTGTCCCAGTCGGGGGTGTTGGGCACTTCAACTATATCTGTAATCTCGTTGTCGTCGAGGAAGAGTTGGAAGCCCGATGTGTTCAGTCCGCACGACACTTTGGCCTCAAACTGGTAGGCTTGTGTTTTCTGGATGTCGACGGTGTATTCCAGCCATTCGCCCTCGGCGGTGTAGCCAACGGCATAGCCCCCGTCGCAAGCAACAATGTCGACACGGTCGTTTCGGTATTCGCCACCTTGGTTTTCGGTATCGTTGTCGTAGTAGGCCCTGTTTTGTCCGCCCTCGTCGTAGTCTTCAAATTCAATTTTACCCGGCACAGCGTGTTTTTGTGCCAGATACGGCGTTTGAGGAACCAGTGTGGCGTTGCTGGTGAAGAACCAGTAGTTGAAGTCGAAGAGCTCGGTGTTGGCAGGTCCTTTGAATACGAAGAACACATCGTGTCGACCTATCGTGTTGTCGACCTCGCACTCCAACTCTTTCCAACTGCCGTTCGTTTTGGACACGTCTAAGGTGCCGATCAGCTCACCGTCTTTCTTGTCCAGACGTATTTCAATGATAGCGTCGCTTCTGCCAATAACGGCAGCCGTGAACAAGTCAGCACCGTAAACTCCAAAGTCCACACAGCGTACTTTTATATAGTCGTTGTTGTGGATTTTCGTGATATATACGCCCACATTGTCGTTTTTGGCGGCTTCTAGTCCGTAGCTGAAGGCTTTAGTCTCTGCTTCTGTCCGTTTGAAGGGGTCGAGGTAGTGTATAGGTTTCACCACCCCCAGATTGGTCATTTCCATCATAGGAATGGTGCCGTCGCTGTTGTAGGAGAACTCTTCCACGGCCGTAGAGCGTGTATAGCCGCCCCCACCAGGCAGGCGCCCGTTGTGGTAGAAGAAGAAACTGCGCCCTTTGAAGTCGATAACGCCCGAGTGGTTGGTGAAGGTGGAACCGTTCTGGCCGTTCTTCATAATCACACCTTTCCATTCCCACGGACCTGTCGGATGGTCGCTCCACGAGTATGAGATAGATTCCGGTACACCGTGCGACGCGTAAATCATGTAGTATTTGCCGCCGTGCTTGTGAATCCACGGTCCCTCTGTATATTTCGAACCTTCGCCTGGGGGCGCGAATCCGTAACTCATATTAGTTACCTGTATAGGACCGTCGAACGAGATCATGTCTTCGTTGAGTTTGGCATAGTAGAGTTTCGGATTACCCCAATAAAGGTAGGCCTGACCGTCGTCGTCAATCCATACGGTAGGGTCGATGTAATCCCAATTGGGTCCGGCCAAATGCTTGTTCCCCAACGCATTTTTAAAAGGTCCTTCAGGCCGGTCGGCAACGGCGACATTAATGGCGCGGCCACCCATAGTCGACTCTACGGTAACGTAATAGTAGTATTTTCCGTTACGGCGAATGCATTGCGATGCCCAATCGCCCGCTACCTTTGCGTTCGGGAAGTCGTCGTGCGAAAGAATGATGGTACCCCGGTCGGTCCAATTCACCATATCGGTCGACGAGGACACCCTCCACCCGTTCATTGTGAAAAAATCGCCTCCTTGGTCGTTTCCCGAATACACGAAAACAGTATCGTCGATGACTACGGGCGCCGGATCGGGCGAATAGTAGGTCTGGAATATCGGGTTGTCGGCCATAGCCGGACTTGTCAAGATGCCGGCAACAAGGGCTGGTATCCATTTAGTTAGTGTGTTTTCCATGTTCATCTACCGAATCAAAATTTTATACAAAGGTGTTAACCATATGTCTTACTATCAAAGGCAAATTTAGACTATCGGAGATTGGCCTGTTATGACATTTATGGCTTTCATTGTAATTTTTACTTTAAACACATACCCACATCGGGGTCGGACCAATATCAATCGCAGCATTTACTAAGGTGATACGATTCGCTGGTGCATACGTCAATTACAGTTAATGGAAGGCTGAAAAACTGCAAGAGGGTTTGAATATGTTGTAAAGCATATGGCCAAAAGTTGCGGATAACAGATTAATGATTATATTTACATATCGTTTCATTATGATATAAAGCTAACAACATTAAAAGCCACAAGCCGTGAGGTCTGTGGCTTTTTTACTTGAATACCCTATTTTAACAATACCTGCAAATTTCTTATATTTGTATGGACAAAAGAGAAAGCCGATGGCAAAGGAAGCGGTTAACAATACATCCAGATTATATCTGTTCCGCCTCATTCCCGATGCGGGTACTTCCCGTATTCTGAACGAAAAACGGGAAGAACAGGTGAAACGCAGACAGAAAGAGTGGGTGGTTCGTCAGTTGATGTTGAAGTTCGCTGACGAACAGATTGCCGTTGTGTGCGACGATGCGGAACAGGCTTCTGCCCTTTGTCAAGATATATGTGTGTGCCAGGCTGAAAGACCTCGGGACAACCATCTTCTTCTTTCCAGATTTTTAGACGGAGACATCAAACAGTTGGCTTTCTGCGGTCTTCCTGATGCAGATTTTCAGCCAGTGAACCAGACGTGTGTCTTTATTATCGGTGCGAATAGTAACGGAGAGCAACTTGCCGCCTGCTTGAAGAACCTTTTAAATAACCATTGCAACACTATTTTCCTGTTGTTCCATATAATGTCGGCTGACGAATGGCTGGTGAGTTCGGCCGTTGAAGAGATCGACCCGAGATTGATGGCGCTTTACGACGTTCCTGTAAGCGACGACAGAAATCCGGAAAAACCAGAGAAGGAAGACGATTTTGACCGTGTGAAATGCTACAGCCTTCCCTATAAAAACCTTACAGCCACCTACAAGTTTATGTGGAACGACGGCTATAGGGGTGTCTACTACCAGGTAACACTGCCCGATAAGGTGGCCGAAGAGGGCTACCGGTACGATACCACTCTGCTCGAACTGCTAAACAAGGAATTCGCAAAGGAAAAACCGTCAAAGAAGCTTTCCAGCCACATTTCCAGTGTATTCGATTGCCAGGACTTTGAAGTGATAGCCTCGCATTAAAAGCTTATTTTTTCATCTTTAATTTAAAGACTGCTTCTTTAGCTTTTGACTGCCATTCCACATCGGTCGATTTTTCAATTTTCTTATAGTATTTCAACGCATTTTTAGTGTCGCCCATCTTTTCATAGCACATAGCGGTGTTCCATGTTACAATGTCGTCTTTCGGGTAGTCTTTGTGAATGATGGAAAAGATGGAAACTGCCTTACTGTACTCACCCTTACTCGCCAGCAGGCTGGCTTTATCGGCACGGAACTTCAGCGTCTGTTTTTTTGTAAGCAGTTTGTCAACCAGTTTTTCAGCGGCTTCAAAATCGGCTTTCCCCATAAATTCCACGAAATAAGACTGCATATTGTCGTAAAAGAACTCCTCGCCATCATCCATTTTCTCGCTATTCAACCATAACCAGTTTTTAGTGTCAGACGCATCAAGCAGTTGGCATAAATAGTCCGATATATCCATCAGCGTCGCTTTATTGTCCCATTTTTCCGCAACCTGGGCGCATACGCTTGTAGATGGACCATTGGCCACTTTAAACATGAGGTAGACACGTCCGAAATGCAGGTCCAGTCGCTGTGGATTTTTTGCTGTACCTTCGTCGAGTAACCGAAAAGCCTGTTCAATGGAGTCTTTACAATACGAAACTATAGAATAGAGGTAGCCGGTATGTTTACCCGTTGAGTCACTAATCAACAAATAATCGTCCACTCCATCGGGAAGGTTCACCGATTGGCTTATATTTTCCCGCGTGCCCGACCAGTAGTAATAGTTATACCATCCAGCATACATATCAGCGGAATTAGGTTCTTCTTTTTGCCAGTTTATGAGGGATTTTCTTGCCTGAACGGTGTCTTTTGCCTTAATGAAGCCGAAAAACTCATCGTGGTGGTTCGCCGCCAACACGTGATTACTAAAAACGGCTGCCACAATAAAGAATAGGATTTTTCGTACGTTTATGCGCATATTTTGATATTGTTTGAAAGCAAAACAAATATAAGAAAAGTAGTTGTATGAAAAAAATCTATATTTCCGATTTTCGATAAGAGGACTATAATCACAGGAAAAAGTAGTAATTTTGAAGTGGTTTTCAAGACAGGTTAAGAGATGGGAAAAGAATTTTCGGGTCATGTGTGCGCACTGTTGGTAGTTAGTGTTTGGGGGTCAACCTTTATCAGCAGTAAAGTGTTATTGAGCCACGGGCTTTCCCCTGCCGACATCTTCTTTTACCGCTTTCTGATGGCCTATGTCTGCATCAGCCTCTTTTCCCATAGGAAAATGTGGACGGCCGGTTGGCGAGACGAATTGGCTATGGTCGCATTGGGGGTGTTGGGCGGGTCGCTCTACTTCCTGACCGAGAACCAGTCGCTTATTTACTCAACCGCATCAAACGTCAGCATTCTGGTCAGTACCACTCCACTGCTAACCGCGTTGTTGACGGCTGTTATTTATAAAAACGAACGTCTGGGCTTTGTGCAGTTGGGCGGGTCGTTGCTGGCTTTTTCCGGTATGGCACTGGTAGTGCTGAATGGCCGGTTTATATTGCACCTGAACCCTAAAGGCGATATGTTGGCGTTGGCGGCATCCTTAACTTGGACCTTCTACTCACTACTTATGCGGAAGATGCTGGAAAAGTACGATATCCGGTTCGTTACCCGGAAGGTCTTCGGCTATGGTGTTTTAACCATATTGCCCTACTTCGCTTTGGTTGAACCGCTTAAATGCAGTTCTACGCTGCTGCTCAGACCCGTTGTTGCCGGCAACCTGCTATTCTTGGGCCTGGGCGCTACCACAGCGGGATTTTTGATTTGGAATTGGGTTATGAAAAGGTTGGGGACCGTGAAGTCTTCGAACTACATCTACAGCCAGTGCCTTATTTCTATGTTGGGCGGTTACCTGATTCTCAACGAACGCATCACACCAATGGCAATAGCCGGTGCTGTCATCTTGATTATAGGAATGTTCATCGCACAAAAGAACAACAAGCAACAAAAAGTTTCCACGTGCACAAACTGACGGACTCCTTCTTTTTAATTGCCTTATATGGGAAACATCTATTTGAAGCAAGGATACTGATGTGAACATTATTCCCCCAAAAAATGAACTTTAGCCGTCGTACGTGTATTAACCTACAATTTGTGGAAAAAATATGTTATATGTAAAATAAACCTTATCTGTCGTAATTGGAAAAATACAAATATTTATTAATTTTGTAGAAATACTGTTGTTATCCAATTTAACCAGATTTCTTTTCTAATTAGAAGTAATGTTAAGATGTCATTATTGAGACCATTTTTATTCTTTTCCAAATATATATTGTGTATTTGTACGATATTCGTTTCTGTGAACGGCTTCGCACAAAAAATATTCATTGACAAGAAAAATAAGATACACAGCGGATTTATATGCGGCGAACAGCATGAAATTGAGTTACTGAGCCTGCAAGTGAATTACGCCACGCCCTATTTTATTTGGCAGCGGTCTGACAACGATGGCGCATCGTGGCAAAACCTGCCCGACCGGGGTGAAGACGTCACGTCTATTTCTGTAGTGAACTACGACGGGACGAAGCAGCTTTATCGTGTGGTGATAGGCGAGTCGGAAGAAGTGGCAAACGAATTCGTATTGGACGGGCAGTCCGTTGGCGATTATGCGGTATCGGATGTAGTTACCCTGCAGTGCAACCCCAATATCTGCGGTGATGGAGAAAACAGACTGGTTGTTTGGAAGGAAGACTTCAAAAGTGTTCCGAGGGGCGAGCGTCGCGAGTGCGAAAACCTGGTGAATCTGAAATTTGCGGGCAAATATAACTCGAGTGCCGGCACAAACATCGGTGACGGTAGATATGCGGTTGTCTCCCATTCCGCCGATGGCTCTCTGCCTTCCTACAACTGGTTTTCGGGAGGCACGGACCACACGGGTAATAAAGATGGAGGTTTCCTGATTATAAATAATGTGGATGGAGGGGCTCCTGATGTCTTACTATACGAGAAAAAAATCGATTTTGACTTGTGTGACGACACCTGGTACTATTTCTCGCTATATGCGATGTGTATATCAGGAGGGGCTACGGGTAAACCAGACGCTGTGTTTGCCCATTGTAACTTTACGTTTGAGATTATTGGCGACGATGGTGTTACGGTGCTTGCAACTAACAAGTCGGGAGATGTCCCTCTTTCCGATTATGGCATTTCCACGTGGTACAACTACGGCGTGAGTTTCAACTCTGGCAACAATAAGAACGTCACTCTCCGCATATACGACAGTGCCATCAAGAATCTATGGGGGAACGATATGGCGATTGACGACATTTCGCTTATCGCTTGCCAAAAAGACCTCCCTGAAAACGTACTTGGGGTGGGTATGAAGAAAGACATGGATGGAATTTGTGGAGAATGGACCCAATTGGAATTATCGGGTATGTCTGAATGGGAAAGTTTGTTGCCGACCGTATACTGCACTTGGCAAGGTTCGGTAGACGGCGGACAGACATGGAAGACAGTACCCCAAAGTGGTTACAATGTCTATACTTATTCAGTTCCTTTTCTATCGTCTGACGAGGGAATACGTTACCGCGTCATCATCTCTAAAGACAAGGCTTCTGGAGAGTTTATTGCAGAAAACGGTTACTCAAACGACCCTTGCAGCCTCTATAAGATCAGTAATGTGTCAACACTTACTTGTCATTGTCTGACTCCGGAACTGTCTGTTGTGTCTGACAAGCAGTTCTTCTGTACCGATAAAGTTAAACTTACGGCTTCAGCAAACAATTCTGCAAATATTAGTAAATATGAATGGAGCCAACAAGACGCTGACACGAAAGAATGGAACGTAATCGGCGGAGGTAAATCTATTTCCGTTTTCGACAAGATTGATAGAACGTATTGTGTAGTGGCCTGGAATGACACCTGCCAGTCCGATTCGGCTTTCATTACGATAAAGGCTAAAAAGTTCGAGAGAGTGCCGATGAAGATAGCGGGCGTTAATGCGATATGTGAAAATGGTTCTGCTACACTTCTTCTTTCTCCTTCTGTTGCCGATAAAGTCAAATGGTATAAAAAAGAGACTCCGTCGGACGATTTTTCCGTCTTTAACGCAGGCAATTCGTTGCAACTAACGGTAAGTCCGCTGGTTGAGACGGCTTATTATGCGGTTACCGACACGCTAATCGAACAATGTTTACAGGGTGTTTCCGACACGTTTACCGTAAAAGTCGATGCACCTGCCAAACTTTCTCTTGTGGCTTCACAAACGGCTGTCTGCACCAACGGTGATGTGACGCTCACCGCTGACTACGGCACCGCTAACACGATTGTTTGGGAAGAACAAGCAGAGGGTGCAGCCGATTTCACCACTTTTGCAAACGACCTGACCACACAGAAAGTAGTAAATCCAACCAAGAATACGGCTTACCGCATACACTCCACCCAGAACGGAGCCTGCCCCGACACCTACTCGGATGCAGTCAGCGTGACCACTGAAGATTCGGTGCACATCAGCATAGAACCATTGGAGA
Source organism: Bacteroidales bacterium UBA4345 (assembly GCA_002396385.1). Classification (GTDB taxonomy): domain Bacteria; phylum Bacteroidota; class Bacteroidia; order Bacteroidales; family Paludibacteraceae; genus Physcocola. The sequence continues at coordinate 1,899 of DGTD01000088.1, read as the reverse complement.
CGAGGATCTGTTCGGGCACTATGGTCTACCTGGTGGCCAATGCCGACGGGGAACCTGATGCTGTGGTTTGGGAACGGACCACTGACAACGAAACGACTCCAATTGCCGACTCGTATAAAACAAATGACACCCCTACCCAGAGTTGCATATACACGGCCACGGCCTATGGCAAATTATGTCCGAGCGCATCTGAAAGTGTGAGCGTAACTGTCGATAGTGAGCCAGTTTTGTCGCTTGTGGCTTCACAAACAGCTGTTTGCACCAACGGTGATGTGACGCTCACCGCTGACTACGGCACCGCTAACACGATTGTTTGGGAGGAACAGGAAGAAGGTGCAGCCAATTTCACCACTTTTGAAAACGACCTGTCCACACAGAAAGTGGTAAATCCGACCAAGAACACGTTCTACCGCATACACTCTACCCAAAACGGAGCCTGCCCCGACACCTACTCAAATATAGAGCTGGTTGAAGTGGAAGTACCTGTAGAACTAGAGCTCAGTGGCGCGAATTCAGTCTGCAGAGGTGAGAATTATACATTAAACCTGCACTTAAAGAATGCGAAAAAATCAACTTCTGTTGTATTGTACGAATCTAACGATGGAATAGTGGTCGGCCAAAAGAAAATCATAGCCGACAACTTTGACGGCTACTCCGACTCTATACAATACAATTTGCAAAAAGATGTGATCTTTACTTTAAAGGCGACACCCGATTATTGCCCAGAGAAAGAAGCTACTATTCATGTAAAAGTGGACACAGTGCCTGCGTTATACGCATTTTCTGCAACGGCAGACTCTATTTGTAAGGGCGACTATGTCGACATTTACACCGATTTCCCATTTTCTGAGAATAACTTACTGTTAAATGTGGAGCCGGTTGGAGAAATAGTTACATCAAATGACATATATATGACTGCACAAAGCCAACAGTTCCAGCCAAATGTAACCACACGTTATACATTAACACCTAAAACTATAGAAGGCTGCTTGGGTCAGCCACAAAGCATAAGTGTACATGTATCAGAACCAGTTGGTGCGACCGTTTCCGACACAACCGTATGCATCGGGCAAAATGCTCCGCTCAATGTTACGGGAGAATCGAAACACGAGCATTATATATGGTCGTCATCGTCGGACTTTTCCGATACTATCGCTGTCGGAAACAAACACGTGGTGCTACCCGATGAGACAACCACCTACTACGTGCGGGCTACAAATGGAAAATGTATAAAGGACTTAGAGAAGACAATTGTGGTTGCACCAATACCTTCTGTCGAGGCTAATCAGGAAAATGCACAGACCATTACGCTTACAGGTGTCGGTGGAACAGGACAGTATATGTTTGACTTCGGAAACGGTTTCGATTATAAAAACACTATTGATGATGTTATTCCTAGGAAGAAGTACAACATTACAATCAGCGACGATTTAGGCTGTATCAGCGATACCGTAATTGTTGCACAATTCTACGAACTGAATATACCTCGCTATTTCACACCGCAGGGCGATGGAATTAACGACACATGGAAGATAACGAACTTGAATAAGTACGCTCATTTGAAAGTAGATATCTACAACCGGTATGGCAAACTGCTATCAGAATCGAGGGACCCAGACCAGGAATGGGATGGCATCTACAACGGACATCCGCTTCCTTCCGACGACTATTGGTATTACATCATTGTATACGACATCAACCAGACTTTCACCGGTCATTTTACACTAATACGGAAATAGTTACAAGAAATTTCATTCAACTATGACCCACACCCCATCATTGTCCTTACCTTCGTGTTTCAAAACACCAAGCATTCTGCAATGCATAGAGGTCTCGTTCGATGATGCGCTGGCTCACCGACAAAGTCTCCGACAGTTGTTTGCCGGTTATTGTCGGAGA
>DGTD01000098.1:11738-29010 GCA_002396385.1 Bacteroidales bacterium UBA4345 | reverse complement strand
TAACACCGTCTTGTCGGTTAGTATTTTGGTTCTGCAACAATATGTTTCCTGTAACAGACACCTTTCCTGTAATTGGCGCACGCCATACACGAACGGCATCGTGCAAAGGAAATCTACGTTCTAACGAGTCTCTGATGAAATCGCGATCTACGTTAGACGAGAAACCCTCCAAATCGGGAATACCCGATAAGGCCATCACGCCAAGCTGGTTCGGCGTATTGCTTGAGTATAGGGTAAAAACTGGTATGCCGTTTTCCAGATGATTGAAGTAGACTCTACCATGGTGGACGATGTCAATTAATCCGTCGCAGTTCACGTCATAGAAGAAACTCTTTGTATTCGAGTTTTCCCATGTTTGTGAGAAGGTTGCGCCCACACTCGCAAAACCTAGACCAGCCCCCACATCTTCGCTCAATGTGTGTGAATAAGACGTAGTTTCTGTAAAGTCGCCCGGAGCGCCAGCTAGTGGCAGGGCAGTTCCAAATTTAGAACTTCCCCACACGGCAGGTTCGAAATAAAGCGAACCTCCGAACTTGTACACCTTGTCGGGCAGACCGTCGCCGTTGATGTCGGTCAGTGTTACACGTCCTTCGCTACTATTTTCACTGTAGTTGTATGAGACTCCACCATAAACAGGGCCAACACCTTCGTTACTACCGCCTCCGTTTGAGTAACCACTATTAGACCAACCTCCACTGATGACGGACAGGTCACCATCGTTATCGCCGACGCTATTCACACTAGTGACGGTGGCAATGTCTTGGGAGAATAAATCCTGGTCGCCCACTTGGTCATAGTAGTCTAGTTTGTGGGTGCTGAATACTTTTTTGTCTGCGCCTATATGGCTTATTTTTTCCAACAAGTCAGTATGGAAACGGCCCGTACTGTAACCGAACACATAACCTCTCAAATACTTTCCTTCAAAATAGACGTTAACACTATCAAGAAGGGCATTGCTTGATACTAGATAACCATAACGTGCATCGCTCCGACTAACTTGCTTACCATCCTTGCGGGACTTCAAGCAGACTATCGTGTGTGGCTTCTTACCCGATATGCCTGCCATTGCCGTGTCGAGGTACAACGCTTTCGCTGCTACCGTCACATATTGCTCGCCATTAGAACCGATGCCTACTGACTCATCTTCCTCCCGGTACTTGTACTCCACGTAATCGCCGTGTATTTCTTCAATGCGGGTAAGGCGCCACTCCGACACCACCACGTTGGCGGTCATCTGGTAGTTGCCCTTCACCACGCCGACCAGCACCGAGTCGCGCTTGCCGCTGTCGTTCTTAAAGTAGCGCCACTGTCCGTAGCTGTATTTGGTACCCTTGCGGTCGGTCACCTCCCAGCGGTAGGTGCCGAAACTGTTGCCAATACGCTGTATGGTAGAGAAGGCGCCCTCGCGACGTGGGTAGAAGGTGGTCACCTGCTCGTTGCCGTCGTTCTTCGTCGCCCCCTTTACCAGCATTTCGCCGTCTAAAAGGTAGGTTTCGCTGCCGTCGTAGCGGGGCACACCCCAGCGGGTGTCGACCGATATGCTGGAGGTGGAAAGGTTCCAGCCCTCGCCCAGCCAGCCGCTGCCTGCATCGCTACTGTAGGTTACGGTCAGGTTGGGGGCCATGCCGTTACGGCCTGGCGGCATCTCCAAACTGTACGACAGGTTGGCCGAACCCTTCGAGTTGGCTTCTGGCGCACTTATCATTTGGACTTTCGCCGTTGGGTCGGCTGCTTTCAGCTCGCTCATCATCGTAGGGGCGAATCCTTGTGTCTCGGGTGACTCTGGCACCTGCAGCACACCGTTAATCATGTCGGTGAAGTGGGTCGTACGTGACACCACCAGGCGGTTCCTGCGGTCTACGCTGTCGCGCTTGAGGGCAATCCAGCGTTGCTCGGCCTCGTCGTAATAATAGGTACGGATGTCGTCTTCGGTAAATCCACTCGGAATCTTAGACCGGTCGTAACCCAGCACCACCCGGGCGCCCTCGCCCTGGAAGTGCTCGCCGTGAGGCAGGAAGCGGTAGCCCGACACGCTGTCGGTTACGTTGGTCAGGCCTCGGTCTAGCTTGGGCAGACTGCCCTCAGCCAAACTCGATATGCTTATCGACAAATCGGCTTTCAATGTTCCCGCCTCCACTTCCAGAGTGGCGGTCGGAGCCTTTATACTGCCAGCCTTGCCGGCGTACAGCTCTTTCTGTGTGCTGAACGACTGTGGCTCCGCTGTGGCCGCCACCGACAAAAGGACGTGAAACAATACCAACACTGATTTCTTAAACCGTACCATATAGTTTTCTTTCTTTACTTTCTGTTAATCTGTTATTTGAACCACGGATTCCAAAACGCACAACCGTTGCTGTAGAGGCCGGTGCCCGTGTCGAACAGGCCTCCCCTGTAAATGTATGGGGTGAACCAGCCCTCACGGTGGCTGAGGTGCAGCACCTCGCCTCCGCTGCTGAAGAGGGCGCGCTCCACACCCTCGGCTTTCAGGTTGGTCACCAGCACCGCACGGCCGCCCTGTTCGGCGTGGTAATAGAACTGCCGGTCTTCGTAACTGTCGTTACCATTGTCGACATTAGCGTTTTTCGGACTGTACGGGTTGCCAGCCTTGACCGTTTCCGCCGTATAGCGGGCACCTACTGCCGCATAACGCAGCCCTATGCCACGGATGCTGACACCCAACAACGAGTCGTAGCGTACTTTCGCACCATCGACACCTTCTCCCGCACGCTGGGTCAATGCCGGATTGCTACCGTAACTGTCGGGGTTGCCCTCTTTGCTCGCTATACGCTCGCCGCCCAGCCATACATGCTTGGTATAAAGGCCGGAACTGTTCTTTTCGAAATAGCGGTTTACGTAAAGAGTATAGTCGGGGGTGTAGGTGGCATTTGCCGCACCAACACCATTCACATAAACAGAAGCCTGTCCGCCGTTGGTTTTAATGGCCGGCCAACCGAAGGCATCGTACCAGTAGGTCGTCACATATCCGTTATCGGCCAGAGCCGTCTGTTTGTCGTCTTCGTTGTAGGCGAACACCTTGGTATCGAGTCCGGCAACAGTTACCGTTTCTTCCAGTTCCTGTTCGCTGCCGAGCAGCGTCCAGGCCTCGCTGGCCAGATTGCCCCGTTGGTCGTAGCTGCGCAGTAGTGCGGGTATGCCTCCGTTGCGGGCGCTTCCCACCACAGCCGTAAGCTGCCCCGCCTTGTTGTAGCGGTAGTCCCATGTGGCGGTGCCTTCCTCGTCGTATGGGCTGGACAGGTTGGTGAAGCCGCGTTGTGCGCTGGTTTTTAACAAGTATTCGTTAAAGTTGGCGCTGTTGCTGTATGTCGACGTTTCGCCTCCAACGGTCAGCGTAGCGGTTTCTTCCCATTTGCGGTCCGCAAGTTCGTCCGATAGGGTCAACTGCATCGAAGCGCTGTCGGTAGCAACACTGACGCCACCCTCGGAAGCCGACAGGTTGAACAACGTGTTTCCCTTCTGGTCGGTCACCCGCATCTGCTTCATGCGAAGGTCCGGATAGTTGTACATTCGCCGTGTTTCGGTGCCGTTGCACGACTGGTAGCGGGTGTTGTTGCCGTACTCGTCGTAGGTGGCGCCAAAAACATACTGGTAGCTGTACGACTTGCTACCGGTTACCGTATCGGGCAGTCCGTTGATGTTATAGCTGTACGTGAGGCTTTCCTGGTCGGGGTACACTAACCTGCCCATACGGCCCCAGGTGTCGTATTCGTATTGTGTGCGGTAGGTCTCGACGGTGCTGTCGGGCAGTATGAGGGTGCGGATGTCTTTCTGCACACCGCCATTATTGCCGTAGTAGAACTCACGGACCCCTGTTGCGTCGGTCGCCATGGCAATCCGGCCCACACGGTTAAACGGTGCGTTAGGGTCACCGTAAACGAAGTGGACGTTGTTCGTCGGATATTTAGAATACAGCACATCGGTCAGCAACCGCCCATTGTAGACATAAATGGTGCTGTCGGCACTGAACCTGCCCACCAGGTTTCCCAACTGGTCGTACTTGTAGAGGGTTGCGCCCTTCTGACTATTGTGCTTTTTGACCAAGCGGCCCAGCATATCGTATTCGTACGCTGTTTCCTCCACCCCCCTTTTCTCGTATTCTAATTCGCCAAGCGGATTGTACATACGTATCGACGATATAGGCAGGGTGTTCCTTAAGATTCTGCCGTCAATATCGGTTTGCAGTTCACCCTCTTCCCCGCCACGGCTAATAGTGGCGTTACCTTCGGCGCCATAAACAACCATCTCGCCACCATAGGTGCGCGTCTGTCGGTCGAGAACGTCGAAACCGACATCGTGCCAAGAATAGTTACTCCGCTTTGGCGCAATGAAGTTGGTGTTCTTGCCTCCCTCCACTTTACCGCTTTCTGCCACAAGTCTTCCATACGGGTCGTAGGTGTTCAGGGCCTGCGCCACAAACTTTCGGGCAGGCGCTACCTCGTCGTTTAATTTGCCGAACTTGAACACCTCCATCTCTTCCTGCCGCTGTATGGTACGGCCGAAGCCGTCGGCATAAGTCGCAAAATGCTGGTCTTTGTCTTTGCCGGGGTACAGTGCGTTATAGCGCAACGTCAGCGCCAGATGCGGTTTCACTTTATCGTCGCAATGGCACTCGGGAACAACAATGCGACCCGTGTCGACCACAATGTTGAACGTGTCGAAATTCGCCCACTCCAACCCGCCGCAGAACATAAAGTCGCTGGCAGAATAGCCGTTTCCGTGCAAGTTGGCAATCACCCTCGCCTTTACAGAGTCGGCAACTGCGTCAGGCTCGTTGCCCAGGTAAATTTCGGGCGGAACATTCAATATAATCGTATCCCTCACAACGGTATTGCTGATGCTGTCGGCAGCAGTTGGCTTGTTAGGCTGGTTATAGACATAGCGGATAGAATAATCCGTACCTTTTCCCACCTCGATAGGGGCAACCACTGTGTCCATTCTACCCATCGCATCGAATTTCTGCCATAGCACCTTACCGTTCATATCGGTCACCCGTTGCGGTTTCCCATAATAGTAGTCGTAGTCACCGAACTCGGTGCGGTAGCCGTGCGAGTCTTCCACCCGCTCAATAAACAGGTTCAACCGTCGGTCGTAACGGTAGCGGTACTCCAAATCGGTAGTTCCGTGCAGCGTGCGGCCGGTCATGTTGCCGTCGGCGTCGTAAGTGAAATCGGTGCTGGTGGTGTTCTCGCCGTCAACGCTCCACACCATAGAGGTCGGCAGTGTAAAGTGGCGTTTGTCGGCGTAGGAGTAGGCGACCTGCCTTTTCAGACTGCTGCCTGTTTTTAGCTCCGCCTTGGTCAGTCGACCGAAAAAATAGTTGTATTCTATCACTTTGTCTGGCGTGTCGGCCGAGAGGCTGGCGTAGTGTTCTGCCTTAGTTAAAAGTATGCGTTCCATCTTCCCGGGGTAGGTATACACCCATTTTTCCGAAAGACCGTCCCTCCACAGCGTCCTTTTGTCCAGCATACGGAAAAGGCTGTCGGGAAATTCGGGGGCTGAAACGTAACCATATGTTTTTTCTTGTAGCAGCTTGCCGTCGGCATCGCTCACCGACACCGCCAAAATATATGGCAACCAGTAGGTGTGTGTGGTATCGTACTGTTTCACGACTGTACGGTAAACGGCAAACGTGTCGGCCTGCGTGTTAAGGTTCGTTGTCGTCACCGACCCGAAGCCGGCAAACCGACCTTTAAAGTCGAGGTAGGCCTTCCCGTATGCGAAAGTGTTTTTCGAGGGTCTTCCGTCGGCGCCCACCGCATCGTTCACCCACAGCGACTTCATCACCATTTTCCGTGCCACCGAGTCCTTCCCGTGGAAGTAGGTATGGAGCAGGGTGTCGCGGTCGTGCCGGAAGCGGTAAAGGGTATCGGCCTCCGTATTGTAGACGAGGTTGCTGTCGCGCCTGCAACGTGGCAGAGCGGCATAACCATAGTCGACAGTGGCGCATCCGCCCAACGGCGAATGTACAGTCTGCAAAAGCCCCGTCCGGTCAACTATCACACTGTCGGCCTTTATGCTGTAGAAGTTGTCGCGGAAAGCCTTATAGTGCCGCACCGAGTCGGCATCGTCGTAATAGCTGAAGCGGTAGGAGTAGGGCGAAGCACCGTCTACATGTGCCACCGTAACTGTCTCTAACAGGTTAGCGGCGTGTTTTTTCTCTAAATCGAACGTATAGGTCCTGACTGTTCTGTACAGTTTCTCTTCCCCTTCCGGAATCTCGTCGGCCGTATAGAAGTCGTTCAAGTAGAGGATGGTGATTTTACGGATTCTTTCTGTTTGCAGCAAAGTGTCGCCATAGCCGGTCAGTGTGTCGGTCCGCTGGCGTTTTTCCCAATTGAAGGCCAATTTGACAAGAGGCAGTTGTTCGCTCGTGCGGCCAATATAAACCGAATCGAGTCGGACTGGGTCTGTACCGTATACATAGCGTATGTAGTCGCCATACCTGTTCTCGGCATAGGTTTCCAACCACTCCACAGGACATTTGCCGGCACTGGCGACCGTAACCGCCAATATGCTGTCGTTGCCTTTATCGGTCTGACGGACCAGCCCGAAAGTATGTTTAACCGTGTCGGTGTCGGTCACTTTCCAGTACGAAACTTTATGGTCGGCGTCAACAAAGTGCCGCCGGGCGAATACCAAGTCCCGATCCTTTATAGTGAAATACGAGTACATAGTGTCTTTCGTATCCTCTGAATTTGTAGTGTCAAGACCATATCCGTTCCATTGGAAGCGTGGCTCGCCGTCGGTACTTCTAAGGCTGTCGACACTGATCATCGGCAACCCGATGTGCCAACCACGGCCCACATTGCCCGCCTTCATGTCGCTGTTATATCTCAGCGTCAGCCCGGGTTTCATCTGGTGCCTTACCGGAGGCAGCAGAATGGGCAGTTCCAGTTCGGCCGTACCCCGGTAGTTGGAGTTCGGCAGCGACAGTTGCTGCATACCATCGGCAACCTTTGCGTCGGGGTAGGCCATTACGTACTCGGAAGTGATGTTGAAGGGCTCCGCCAGTTCGGGCAGAAGCACAACACTGTCGGCCAGCATACGCCCGTAACCGTTCAGGTCAAGGTGATCCTCTTCCGCCACGTCCCTCATCAGTTCGTAAACGAATCCGCCACGGTCCGCCACTGGCAGCGTTTGTGCCAGCGGAGCGGCAGGCAGTCCGCATAATACAATTGTCTGTAACAACTTTTTCATCATGGCACCTTACTTTAATACGGTAGAACCGGTATTCACAATGCTGCCGCAGGCTTCCACCGTCATATGGTAAACACCCGGTTTGGCCATTGTGAACCTTTTGGTCACAGTGTGGGTAGGCTGTCCTACCCGTTCGCGCGCATACAGTACACCCTTGTCATCGTAGACCGAGAACGTCACATCGCACAATTCGGCCGAGGTATAGACAGCGGTGAACTCACGGTTTTCGAGGTCGGTGATGATCTCAAGCTTGTTGTCGCCATTATAAGGGTTGCTCTGATAGCACTGCGCACTGAAGTCGACTAAATACTGCATATAGCCCGTAGGACCTGCGTGTTGCGACGACGGGTGCTCGTAATTGAATATCATTGCCGAACTGTACTGGTCGAAGAAGAAGTACGGGAATTCGCCAGCGCCCCATTCGAAATGCTCCATCTTCATGTGCTCCACATTGCCTCCCTGCGACTTCACACCCAGTTTGAACGTACTGCTGACAGGTACCGGCATTGTGAAAAGGACTATGTCGTTTTTCATCACTTTCACTTCCGTTTGGCTTGTGCGGTCAATGCGCATCTTGTCGCCTGCCGAAACACTGTGGTCAGACGAGGCGGAAATATTACCGTTTTCTATCTTATAGATCTTTCCATCGGCAATCCGTACGCCGTATAGCAACTGCGACTCGCTGGCCTGCCATGCACTATTGTTGACAAACGCCACTTTCGACTCGTTTTGCGGGTCACCGACAATCCATTCTGCTGAACCGTTGTTGTTGATGAAGTTGACGTTTACAAACGTGACACCGTCGCCTTCGAATTCGATGGTGTTCGACTGTACAGGCAGCAGAGTCAGCGTGTAGGCCTCGTGTCCGGCGTTGTCAATTACAATCGAGTCTTCGGCCACATCGTATGTGAATCCGCCATGGTTAGCGACCTTGAACGAATAATAGAAACCGCCCTCTTTTTCTGGTAAGAACAGTTTAACGCGTCCGTCGCTCACATTATTCATTCCGTTGCATGTAGGGTCGGTCAATTCCAAATAATAGTCGTAAAGCTCAGGTTCTGGTTTCTCCATCGGAGTTCCGGAAAATCCGAAGGTGAAATAACACTCAGGCTTGAAAAAGACGTTCTGGAAGATAATTTTCTGACGCTCCTCGTCGGCAGTGTCCATGCGCAGCACAAGCAGGTCGTCGGGATTGTCGAACTTGTCCTCGCCCTTCAGGTTCACAGCCATAAAGACGTTTTTGTTGCGGTAAAGGGCGAACAGGGAATCGTGGGTCATGTTGTAGCCCAGCTCAACCTGGTAGGCATAAGTGCTGTCTAACCCTATAGTGCGCAGCTGCCAATGGCGCTGCATCAGTTTGAGCGAGTCGGAAGTGTAGATGCTGTCGGGCGTGTTCTGGTCGGTGAGGATGGAAGTCTCACGACCGTTGTCGGCAAACAGCACATAACAACTGTCGGGCAGCGAGGTGTCGTCCATAAATCCAACCACCAGCAGGTTGTAGGCCGACGACTTGTTGTTCGAGTTTCCCAAATGGTAGGTGTCGTCTACATCGTAGGCATTCTCTTCGTAAACCGTTGTAGAGGAATACTGGTCAAATCCGCTTCTGACGTCTCTGCCGAAACCCGTTACGCGGTTCGTCCAGTCGCTGCCTCCCCACAGTTTTGCACCCGAAGGACTCAGATAGTCGCTTTCAAGCGTGATACCGTATTTCAAAGCCAAGTAGGTTTCGACACGCAGACGCTCGTCTTCCAGCAAAAAGCGCGGATAGACAACAAGTTCGGGAGCGTAAAAATTCCCGGAAGGAAGCACCTCACCCACCGAGGCAGTGTCGCCACCCGCCGATTGCGAGAACGGCCCCCCGAAGCTGACCGTCGCCCAGCGGCTCTGCCCCCATATACTGTGGTCTGGCTTCAGAGCCTCTAAATAGGAAACAATCTTTACACGTTTTGCCGTGTCGCCCCCGGCTTTCAAGTCGGGATTGTAGGTGTACGACGACGGGCCGTCAGCTCCAATATGGAAAACCTTGGTTTTACTTAGCAGGCGGCTGTTGTTCCCCCTTATGCGGTAGATGTAGGCCTCTTTGTCAGCCTCCTTCTTTTTAGCCCCCACTACGCCGATAACGGTTTTCTGGTCAAGGTTCGAGCCTTTAACTACGAATTCTTGGCTGACCGTGCTGTCGAACGGCATAGCCGGATTGAAGTTATAGGTGTTCAAACGCCCCCTTTGGGCCGTGGCTTCAACACCCTTCTTTCCGTTTAGAAACAGGGTGTCATTACCTGCCAGATCCTGCCAATGGTAGGTGCCGTTCAGCGAGTCGGTGAACATGGTGGTAAACCATACTGCGGGCGACTTCACTCCACCCGGTGCTTGGGCATTGGCAATACCCGTAAGGGCTGCCAATGCAACAACAGCAAAACTAACTTTGTGACTTATCATTGTTCTGTATTCTTTTTTTCATAAACTGGAATCGCCTCTATTATAGACGGCTGATGTAGACATACGTCATAAACACTTCGTTCCCGTTCGACACCACCAGCAGGTAGGGCGTCAGAGGGTCGAGACCCATACGGAACAAACCCGGGAATATCTTCGAGAGCGGTTCACTATAAGTACCAGCCTCGTAGGTACGTGTCTTCTTTAGTCTGCCAGACAATCCTGGTATCGGATTGCCCTTTCGGTCGAGCAAGGCAAAACGTATATCGCACTTGTAGCCGACGTTGAACCCCAGCGTGTCGGACTTTGAAGTGACGGGGTTTGAAGAAAGGCTGAAACTGCCACACATCGGTTCGCAGTCGGTTCGGACCACGAACCACTGTTTTTGCAGGTTGTCGACCTTTTCGCCAACAGCGGGATAGTTGATGCTCGTCCAACTATTTTCGGCCTTGATTTTGTAACGCACACTCTGCACCGTATCGCACAACGGAATTGTCGCCCTCCAGATACTGTCGTCTTGCATTAGCGCAGGATTCTGGTGCGACAGAGAGGTGTCTCCGTTATAGCCATAATACACCATTACGTTCCTAATGGTATCGGTCTCGCACGGGTTATGTACAGTAAAACCAATGTGTAGCGAGTCGCTGTTCATTTTTTTCGCGTAACAGCGTTCACCTTCATCGTACTGTTTCCACTCACTTGTCAGGTCTAGTTTTGGCATATACAGCACCTTGCTGTTAATGGAGTCTGCCTTATCCTTGTCAATCGACAGCTGGATGAGCGCCGTATCCTGACATACAGTTGCCGTATCGGGCATACAGAATTCCATAAAATAGCGGTATTTCAAGCTGTTAGATATGTGTGATGCAATAGCTTCTGGTTTTATGAGGAAATTGTCAGATTGGAAGAAGCCACCGTTTGTATTGTCCGTTATTGTTTTAAAATGGAATTCTTGATCGTAAATCACATAAGTTTGAAAACCTTTCTCACGCAACATCTGTGAAACTTCTGTTGGCGAAAGGCTTTTACCCCCTTCGTAATCATCAAGATGATTCCCATCCTGATTTCCAAGCAAGATAATAATCTTCTGGCTTTGGTCGTTATAGCTTAAATTGACTTTCGACAAGTATTTGAGTACAGAAAAGCAATAGGTTGTAGAACCATCATTTTTATATGTATTATTAAATTTATAGTCGTAAGTGAAATCATGCAATTCCCAGTTTTCGGGTCTGTTCCACCTGAAAAAAAGCACTGCCGACCTCAAGTCGTAGCGGTTTTTTAATAGCGAGTTAAGCGAATCAATGCTTATCTTTAACTGGTTTTGATAAACCTCCATCGAATTACTGCAGTCGACAGCGTAGATGATGTCCAACTTCTGATGCTCCCTGTCTTGTTTAATCGCTTTACAGTCTGTAATCTCTTTACCGTTCACTATCAGCCTGATGGCATCTGTTATTACAGAATCAGCCTTAACAGTGTCTCTTATTTCCACATGGGTAGAATTCTGGTTGTTCGGGCTAGAAAGTGAAAACAGGTCGATATAGTTGCCGTTTTTGTCGGTCAGGGAAAAAGAAACAGATCCCTTCGTTTTTTCAGTATCATCCCATGTCACACCGTATAGATTCAATTTTGCTACAGAATCTTTTAACAGCATAGTTATACTGTCGGCATCGGCAACCGGCACATTCCCATTTGGTGTTTTCATAAGTCCCTTTTTCTTTTTGGGAGCGGCCACACTGTTGCACAACGCCATTTCGTAGATGTCCCAACCCTCGCCATTGAACGTGCTGTCGCACTCGAAGGTAAAGACAAACTGGACCCGGTAACCTGAGAACCAGTGTACGTCAACAAACTCGTCGTAACGGTTCTTCACACCACTTGCCGTGTAAACCAGGTGCCGTTCGCCATTTCTCAGTACAACCTCTACACGCGCGTTGTCGAAATGAGACTCCGAATATAATTTGGAATTTAGTTTTAAATAGCAGTGCTGTCCGTACGGAATTTCCACGACCGGCGATACCGCTTTATACACGGTTCCGTTGTCATACACGCCAGTAGACAGAGAAGAATCGGAAGCAGTGAACCCTTCTAAAGTCCAATTGTCCCTCATTTCCATTGCATTGGCAGAATAAATGACATTGTTATAGACAATGGAAGTACTTTTTCCTGAGTTATACACAGCATACTCTCCCTTGGGTATGAACTCGGGGTCGTTGGCCTGGCAGTATACATTGTTGGCACAGGCAATGGCAAGCACCGCAAAAAGTGCGAAACGCAACAAGTTTCTCATCTCAAAATATCTAGTATCCTTTTTTAAGGCGTCATGATACCATAAATGACATGTATCAATGACCCTCTGCTGGTGTTTTGGGCGTCCGTTTTTTCAACTTGCGGCCCAATTCATCTCTATCTTGTTAAATTCCAATGTATAACTAACTTAAATTTAAACAGCAACACATTAGTAACGCAATGTTTAAGGTGTAGTCGATAATTGTATCAACCTATTCGCTCGGCAAAATTACTAATATATCATTTGATAGACAAATAATATTGCAATCCTTTTTTCTGTACGCCTATTTTCCCGCGATTATTTCGAAAGGGATTAGGCGGATATAGAAGTTTCAGGGTGGCAGGAAATGGATGTTATATCCATCTTCCGGACATCCTTTGTTCATTGCATTAATGGTTGAAAGATATGAGAACAAGAGAACGCACTAAAATCCCTACATTCCTAGACTTTTTCCTTTTCGTTGAACAAAAACGGAAAGTGTCAGAAAAACTAGCTTTTAACACCGTGAAAAACTGGAATAACGCTTATGCCAAACTAGACATGTTCCTAAAATCCGTAAACAAACAGGGAATAAAAATAAACAAAGTTTCAAAGGGGTTGGTCGACGACTTCTGCGTCTGGCTGTCCTCGCACAATGCGAACCAGAGAAGGCCGGGACCGATAAAAAGTTCAACCGCCAACCTTGCCTTAAGTAAGGTGACAACCGTTCTGAGGATGGCTGCAGAAGAAAAACTTGTTCCTGCCGCTGTTGTACAACATAGTCCGCACCTTAAAGACAGATTTAAAGAGGGCGTATATCTGACCGATGGGGAAATCGAGAAGGTGATTCGCAGCGACTATGCCATCAGGTACGTCAGCCTAGCCTTCCAGTTCCAACTGCTTACCGGACTGCGTATTGGCGACGTGTGCCGATTGCGGAAGTCCGATATCGACGGCAAGGAGTTCATAGAAATAGAACAACAGAAGGTGAAAAGGACCGTTGTTATTCCTATAACCAACGACTTGAGACTACTTATAGACAAAATAGAGCATGAGTATCCCGACGGCGAAGCGCTGTTCCCCAACCTACGCCACAATACCGACAAACTGAACCGCCACCTGAAAATATGGTTCAAAAAGTTGGGTATTGCGCGTGATAAGGCACACACACATGTTGCCCGCCACAGTTTTGCCTGCCGCCTGCTCCGCAAGAACGTAAGCATATACACCGTGTCGAAACTGCTGGGCCACGCGAGTATAAGGACCTGCGAGAAGTACTATGCCAACATCGACAAAGAAACACTGCGACAGGCAGTAAACAGCACTACTGACAAAACTTTGTCAAACGGGTTGCAGTGTGTTGAAAGTCAGAAAAACTGTTCGCCATATCCGGTCGAAAAAAAATCTTGGACTCTCCTTAATGTCCTATTGTCGCTGATTGATGACGAAGTCTGGCAACAGTTGGAAAAAAGCTTGGTAGACGCGAACAAAGCCGGCCCAAGAATTAAAACGTTGGAACAACTGCTCATACAATAGTGTGTTGATTTAGGCAGTCTGTCAAATTGTTACGTAAAAAACGCTTGGTAGCAATGTCTATCAGGTCGGGTTGTTGTGTCTTTCGAGCAAAGTTTATTGCAAACTAACTTATAATGGTGATAATTATTCGTTCCTTGGGGTGTGAAATCTTTGAATCTTTATATCTTTGCATGCACATAAACCAAAAAAATGCTTTTATGGAAAGAAAGATAATACGGAGCTATTACATATCTTCTGCATAGACCAGTAACTCCTCCTTCTAATCTTCACAGGGAATTTTATAGGGTGTTACAAACCAGTTGTTTACTGACTTGGGCGCCCAGTCTGCAACCGACACTGCGCCAGCCCTCTACTTCTACCATCCCGACCACCTTGGCAGCACCAGCATGGTCACCGATGCCGACGGCCGTATCACCCAGAATGTGGTGTATATTCCTTACGGTGAAGTGTTTGTGGAAGAACGCAATGGCAACTGGGCTTCTCCATATCTTTTCAATGCCAAGGAGTTGGATGAGGAGACGGGGCTGTATTATTATGGAGCGAGGTATTTAGAGCCTTTGTTGTGTGGATGGTTGAGTGTGGACAAAATGTGGGAGGACCATAAAGGCGTCTCCCCCTATAACTATTGCTTGTCCAATCCTGTCAAGTTGATTGATCCTGACGGAAATGATGAAGAAGAACCACAAATTGTTCCATTATATATAGAAGAAAAAAGATGGCCTAAAGTCTACGAAAACCATGAGAATGGTTTAAAAATGGGACATCCTAATATACTAACTTATGATGCAAATCCAAAAGCAAGAGCCAAAAGACGCCAAGATGCTAAAAAATCGAGTGGAATTACGCCAAAGGAGAATTGGAATATTGACGAATACCCATATGCGTGTACAAAAGAGGGTGGTCGTGGTGCTTCAGTAGCAACAGTCAATCCTTTTGAGGAGTGTGATTTTGCAGGGACAGAGACTTTGATACCATCAACATTAAGTGTACCTGAATCTGAAAACAAATCACATGGCGGTTACATTGGTAGTCAAGTAAAAAAGTATAAAATGAAAACAGGAGATAAATTTATGGTAATTTTAGTGCCTGACAAAGATAAAAAGAAAGAAACATCACCACAAACTGACGTAATTCCGTTTCCGTTCCAAAAGAATGATAATAGAAAAACGTTTATAGACAGGTACTCAGAAGAAACAGGATATACAGGAGTAACATTAGGTGCTTTTATCTTTTTCTCTGAAGCAATAAGTATAATACCCAGATTAATAGTAAGATAAATTATGGATACAATTTTATTAGGTTTAAAAGAAACTCTTTCCGCTATCAAGCACCCCATTTTATGTGAATTGGAAAAGCCTTTAAAAAGGAGTAAAATAGAACAAATTCTTGATTTTGATAAATTGGGAAAAAACGATGAATATATAGCATTATATGAAAACACTGGTTGGGTACATGGTTCAAAACTAATGAACGAAAATTACGTTGAATTTTCTTCTTTCGGATGTCTGCTCGATTTTTCTGATGCTACAAGTCTGTATTATTTGAAAAAAAAAGAAAAGTACTTGTTTAAAAAAATGCCATTTATTACCAACAAAGACGGTGCATTTGTTGTCGTAGATTTAGATGAAAAAGGTGAATCATACGGAAAATTGTTCGCATGTCCAATGGGTGATTTCTTGTTTGAAACGTCTGATAATAGTGTACTTATAACAATCTACGATTCAGTCAAGACATTTATTCAAACAGTTGACGAATGCTATAAACAAGGGGCTTACAAACTGAATGGAAGACTTTTAGATATTGACAGTGAAAAAGAAAGAAATATTTCAAGAGAATTAAATCCAAAATCTGTTTATTGGAAATAATATGAAAGAGATTCTGAAAGAGTTGGATGTGTTGCTAGAAGCAAACAATCAACCTTATTACAACCAAATTGAAGAACCTTTGGATAAGAGTGAAATAATAAAGTTGTTGGACGAGAACAAACTTTTCCATTGTATGGAACTTATAGAACTATATTCATGGCACGGTTGGGTGAATAAAGAAACGATATACAATGGCAACTATACCGAGTTATGCTCACTTGGGTGCCTTATTGATATAAAGTCGGCATTTGAAAAATTTTCAAAGGATAAGGAGTTCGATAATTATCTGGACGGTAAATTACCCATTGTGATTAGGGATGACGGAGACTATATGGCAGTAGACTTGAAAAAAGAAAGTCCAACAAGAGGCTTCATTTATGTTTGTGAGCCCGCCATCACATTATCAGAAGAGATGATTAAGATATACGATTCAATACCTTTATTCCTTCAAACAATATGTGAATGTTACAAGCAAAAGGTGTATACATTGGGCGATAGATACTTAAACATAGATATAGACAAAGAATATGCGATTTCAAAAAGGATGAATCCCCAATCAAAGTATTGGGTCGATGATGATAGCGAAATGTCGGAGTAAAAGTCCCGTTTTAAGAGTAAAGTACAATAGGATATCACGTGTAAGTTTATCGGCATTTGTGTCGGCTGTGGCTGTGCTTAATAGTAATGTACTGATGCAGACTGTTTTTTGAACCTCTTTTTCGAACCAAACGAGGAAGAGGAACGTTGTCAATTGACATAGTATTCAAAACACTTATACTTCTAGACAATGGTCTTGTAATACTTCGTATGGTTCAACTTCTTAAGTTCCCTGTAGAAC
The DNA here is from genome assembly GCA_002396385.1 of Bacteroidales bacterium UBA4345. Classification (GTDB taxonomy): domain Bacteria; phylum Bacteroidota; class Bacteroidia; order Bacteroidales; family Paludibacteraceae; genus Physcocola. The sequence continues at coordinate 12,854 of DGTD01000098.1, read as the reverse complement.
TTTTCATCAAACTTACTCTTCGGCTCTTTACGCTTCACGCATTGCGAGTAGAACCGACTACCCTCACCACCTACACCACCAAGTGGAAATACGACAGCCAGAACAGAATTCTGGAGATGGAGTATCCCGATGAGGAAAAAATTTCATACCTTTACAACCGTGGCGGACTGCTCAGACAGGTTAGTGGCGAAAAGTCGCACAAATACCGCTACATTGACAGTATTGCATACGACGCCTACGAGCAGAAAGTATACCAGAAGCTCGGCAACGGCACGGAGACGAGGTACTCGTACTCCGACCAGCGGCGCCGTCTGGCCGCCTTGTCAGTCACTTCGCCGGCATACCAGGGCGCCATCATCGACAATGCCTACCAGTACGACGTGATGGACAACATCACCAGCCTGGTTAACAGTGGTGCCGCACAAAACGCCCTCAACGGCAAAACCATCGGCGGCAAGGTGACCCACAACTACCGCTACGACCAGTGGAGCAGGCTTGTTGGGGCAGACGGCTTCTTCAAGGCAGGAGAGAAGACGGCGGAGTACCACCTCGACATGGCCTACGACGAGGTGTACAACATCACCCGCAAGAAACTCGACCTGGAACAGCACAACCTGCAGTTCAAGGGTGCCTTGAAGACCGGCTACGACTACGCCTACCGCTACGACAGCCTGAACGTGTTCAAACTGGCGGAGGTGGCCTCTAAAGAGTACCGTTCCGACTCGGCCCGGGTGGATACGACCAACGTCCGCTACACCTACGCTTTCGACGGCAACGGCAACCAGACCCTTGGCGGCAACCGCGAGCTGCTGTGGGACGAGGAGAACCGACTGCTGGCCGTAAGCGAGGGCGGGTTTGTCAGCAACTATTTCTACGACGCGGACGGAGAACGCACTGTGAAGTTGTCCTCCGGCCGTGAGCAGCTGTTTGTGAACGCCAGGCAGGCCTTCACCAGTGACTCGCTGCCGCAGAAGTTTGTGGCGTATGTGAGTCCGTATCTGGTGGTCAGCAACGGCGGACACTACACCAAGCACGTTTATGCGGGCAGCCAGCGCATTGCCAGCCAGATAGGTGATATCAATGACTTTGGTGCCGACCCACGGCGTGTGGACTATG
>DGTD01000098.1:0-11581 GCA_002396385.1 Bacteroidales bacterium UBA4345 | reverse complement strand
CCTTGGCTGGGAGTGCAACGTGCGTTTGGTTGACGACTATGTGGACAACAAGTCGTTCTGTTGCGACGGCGGCGATTTCCAACTGGCTGAAAGTTTGGGCCCCCAGTCAGCAACCGACTCTGCGCCAGCCCTTTACTTCTACCATCCCGACCACCTCGGCAGCACTGCCATGGTGACCGACCTTGACGGCCGCATTACCCAGAACGTGGTGTACATTCCGTATGGCGAGGTGTTTGTGGAAGAGCGCAATGGCAGTTGGGCATCTCCATACCTCTTCAACGCCAAGGAACTCGACGAGGAGACGGGGCTGTACTACTATGGAGCACGCTACCTTGACCCTGCGGGAGCAAGGTGGCTGAGTGTGGACCCGATGTGGGAGAATGACCCAGATAAGACGCCTTATAATTATTGCCTCAACAATCCGGTGAAGTTGGTGGATCCGGATGGAAGACTTGTATGGTTTGCTCCTGTTCTAGAAAAAGCGTTTGAATTCCTTATCGCTGGTTCTTTGATTGTTGCCTACAAGAATTATCTCACCAAGCGGAATGAAGATAAAAATAATAACGACAACTCACATTATCACGAAAGTCGAGGCAAAAATCAAAATAATCAATCAGCTAAATCTGGACAATCTTCAGGCTCTAAATCGACTTCACAATCAAAGCCTAAAGACGTCAAAAAAAAGATAGCACCTAACGAAGGAAATGCAAAGAAGCATGGAGGAGACAAACATAACGACGCTATAGACAAACACATTAAAGAACTGAAAGAAGACCCAGAAGTTTCTAATATAAGAAAAAATCAAACTCAAGTAGATAAAGATGGAAACAAAGTCGGTGATAACCGTCCTGATATTCAATACGACAAAAGAGGAAAACACCATAATGTTGAGCATGATAATAATCCAAAACAAATGAGACATCATCAACAACAAATTCCCAAAAATGACCCTGATGCTATTAATGAATTTTATTTATTAAAATAAGATGACTGGTAATTTTGAATATTTTGTATTCTCAGTTTTTAAAACAAAAGCTCTACAGTTTCAAGATATAAAAAAAAGGATTGTAGATCTGTACCATGAAAACTTTGTTTCGGGTAAAGCTGTCTTCATAAGTGAAGCTTTTTCTATTGCAAATTATTACAATCCATCAGTAAGTGGCTGTAAAGATGAAGTGTTCACTTTTTGGAAAGATACCAATTATAATGACTTTACTTTTTTTGTATCCAACTCTGCCGACGGTAGATATACTTTATGTAATTGGTTAAGCAAAAAAATTTGTTGTGATTATCTAATGTGCAGAATGACTTCTAACGACACTAAATATATTTATCCAACAAATAGTTTCAACTACATAAAGCATGGGGATTTAGACACTGAAAGGTGCGTTTTAGCTTATAAAGAGCCTAAATGGACTTTTTATGAAAAGGGAGAACCTGCAAGTTTTGAGAATCTTCGGTATTATCAAAAGAAGTATATTAAAGACAGACTTAATCTTGACATACTAAAAGAGTATTTATCAAACTATGGTATTGAATTTGATAAAATGGGTTTAAATATACAAGAATACTTTACAATAAGAAAAACTTTGTAGATTTACTAAAGCATCGAAATTTAGACATAATTTGAATATCTTTTTTTTTATTCATAATGCCCTTTGGGAATATCAAAATGAAAGCGCTGAATCTAGCATCCTAAGTCATTAAAGTATTTCATCAGAGCTTTTCAATTTCATCGGCGGAAAGTCCGGTAACGATGGAGATGATGTTGGTATCAACACCGCATTCTTTCATCTTGCGGGCGTTGTCTTTTTTTTCTTTTTGAACACCCTTCTCCAAGCCGATAGCCTCACCCTCTTTCAACCCCGTCTCTTTCAACTAAGCATACTATAGGGAGACTAACCAGTCGAAAAAATCTTGACGGACACATTACCCAGAATGTGGTGTACATTCCGTACGGTGAAGTGTTTGTGGAAGAGCGCAATGGCAGTTGGGCTTCACCTTACCTCTTCAATGCCAAGGAACTGGATGAGGAGACAGGGTTGTATTATTATGGGGCGAGGTATTTGGACCCTGCGGTAGCTAGGTGGCTGAGTGTGGACCCGATGTGGGAGAATGACCCAGATAAGACGCCTTATAATTATTGCCTCAACAATCCGGTGAAGTTGGTGGACCCGTATGGGAGAAGAGATATAATTAATGCAGAAACAAACGAGCACCAATATGTAGATGACAATGTAAACAGAGTTATACAAATAGTTGGCGAAGACTATGAGACATTGAAAAGTATTGGATTTAATCAAAACAACAACTTGTATTCCGAAATTGTAGCTCGAGGTTCTGAAAGAGAAGATCTTTTTTATACAGTAAATAATGTGTTGGAAAACAAAAAATTTATTCCATATGGTACAATGCCAAAATGTTGTGATAATGCGCGACTTCAGAACAATTCATTAACGAGAGACTATACATGCAGAATAGATATGTATAATACTAGTAGTACCGACCTTCTTGATTTTGATGGAGGCGTAAACTACATAAAAGACCAGACTTCATCAAGTTAGAACCTTGCTATATCAGAAAAATTAAGAAGATATGGTAATAAATAATTTAGGTTGTTGTATAGAAATCTGGTTGATGTACATGTTTTTCATAAGAAAAAATGTGGTCTTTGAAATAATGTTGACAAATAGATAATATCCATCCACCCCAACCTGCGTAACCGTTCACTTTTTTATGTGCCATTACTAGGTTTTTGTTGTTTCTTCTTTGTAAAGTTGCTCTTTTTATGCACCTTTGTTGTTGATATATGAAAAGTCTTGGTATTTTTCAGTTTTATAGTATGTTAGTAAAATAACGCGTAATTTATGAAAATAAAACAGGTTTGTAGTTTTTTATGAGTTTCTCTATTTGTTTGCAACATATTTATTTGTTGTTCTAGTGGAAATACTGACAACACCTCAAAAACTCCGACACAAATCGATAACGAAAAGCTTCAAAACGACAGTATCGTCAGATTTATAGATGAAAAAGTCCTTTTGCGAAAAGTGCTAAAACCTGGTGTATGGCTTAATAATTTCGTTGAAATAAACGGTAAAAGTTACGAAGCTTCTTATGTAATTATTATACCAAAGGAAACTGATGCCGATTTCTTTAGCTTTTGTGATTTGGAATACGGACTTGATATAGATTCGTTTGCAGTGGAACCAGGAAACCCTAGATATTCCTCTGTAAATGGTGTGCTGTTTTCTGCTGACACATCTTTGCTGATACTGGCTCCAAACAGAATAAAAAGCTATAAAGTGCCTGCATCTACTAAAAAAATAGATGGTTTTGCATTTCAATTTTCGAACATCGAGGAAATTGAGTTGTCAGAAGGCTTGGAAATTATCGGAGGTGGAGCATTTTCTGGTTGTCACAAACTAAAACATGTAAAACTGCCATCCACAGTAAAAGAATTGGGAGACGATGCTTTTGGATGCTACCTTACGCGCGATGGAATTATTTGTTATAATTCTATCGAAGATGTTGAAATTCCTAAAAACTCAAAACTGGAAAAATTAGGAGAACGAGCTCTTTATTATGCGAAACATGTATATATTCCCAAGTGTTTAACGCAAAAAAATATATCAGAATGTTTCAATAGTCCGTATGTGGATGTTGATGCTGAGAATCCGATATATTGCAGTGAAAATGGAATTCTTTTCAGTAGGGACAAAGAAATTCTCTATAGTTTACCTAATCGTCATTTTGATGAACTTGTAATTCCTAGTAGTGTGAAAAAGGTAGGAGACATAGGAACGTCAGAGGGAATTGACAAACTGGTACTTAATGACAACATCGAAGAGATAAAGAAGATAACGACACATGTCGGTGAATTTGTTATCCGAAAAGGTGGAAACTGTAATCCGGCTCAAGCCGGTTATTGTGTTGTTGACGGCGTGCTGTTTTCTGCCGATACAACCAAGTTGATTGCTTATCCTGCTTTGAGCAAACGGGGTAGATATAAGGTTCCCAAACAGGTGAAAGTTATAGGTGAAAGTGCGTTTCGTGATGCTAGAATATCGAGTCTTGTCTTGCCAGACGGTTTGAAAATTATACATGACGAAGCGTTTGCATACTGCGACAACCTAAAGCGCATCGATATTCCCTTGTCGGTTGAAAGTATAGAGGGAAATGACTGTTTCTTAAGCGACTCCCCGAAAAAGGTCTTTATTAACCAATTTCTAATTACAGAACAATTACAAACTGAGAATGTAGAGTTTGTTGGACTTAGTGATGATGCGGAGCCAATGGAAGAATAAAATCTACCAATTAGCACGCTTGTTGGATATTGGCGAAAAAATAATAGTGAGATAATCGTGTCTTGCGGTTTATTTCGTATTTGTCAACACTCCATTTGGCTGTCGCAACCATTCAGGGCGTTCCCATAAACGTTAAACATTTCGTAGGACAAATTTATTTTGAAACTTCCTCCAGTCGTCTACATTATACAAACATAAATATGCACAAAATTTTTATAGGTAACTTTTTGTTTTATTAAAAAAACTTATAATTTAGCACTGTTTAAGATTGATATTTGTTGAGATTAGAAATTAAACACGATTTTTTTTGAAAAAACATCCAAACTTTATTTAAACCATAAAATTTCAGTTATTATGAAGAAAATAATAGGAACATGTCTTTTATTGACGACTCTGTATTCCCATGCTGGTACAAAGTATATGACAGTGGAGCAAAAAACAGGTGAGAAGTTCAGTTTCCTCCTTGCCAACAAGCCCATTGTTACTTACGAGAACGATGAATTAGTTGTAAATGGTTCTGGAAGTAGTTTTGTAATTGATGACTTAAAAAACTTCTATTTTACAGATGAAGATCTTTCTGGGGTCGCAAACCAAACTACTGACGTATTGAGTGTGGTAAAAACAGATGAGAACACCATTCGTGTGGAGAATGCAGTTGCAGGAGTTGCCGTAAAACTGGTAAGTGCAAGCGGTTCTGTTGTCGCCACTGGCACAACCGACCAAAATGGTGCTGCTTCTCTTTCGTTCCCCAAACAAACCGGCGTGTATGTCCTGACCATAGGGAACAACTCGTTTAAAGTGGTCCGTAATTAACATTTAGAGGTTGAAAAACATGAAAAAGACTATAATATCTTTAGTTGCTTTAGCAGCGGTGGCATCTGTTGCTAATGCAGCGACTAATATGTGCGTGAAAACCGATGACGGCAAAGTAATCCGCTATGCTGTTGATTATATATCGGAAGTGTTTTACCGCAATGGCGTGAGCGAGACCGGACAGATTGACGGCTATGCCTATGTTGATCTTGATTTGCCAAGTGGCACTAAGTGGGCAACTTATAATGTAGGTGCTACTAACATTGGTGAAATTGGCGGTTATTTTGCCTGGGGTGAGACAAATGCAAAAACTACTTATTCGCTGACAAACTACCGGTGGAACAATGTTGAAACCGATGAACAATACACAAAGTACAACAGTACGAAAGATTATAAGTTGGTACTTGAGGCTGAAGACGATGCTGCCACCGCAATTTGGGGCGATAATTGGCGTATGCCTACAATTGATGAACTCAGCGAATTGAAGGATGGCTGCTATTGGGAAAGTACCGATAACTTCAACGGTACGGGTGTTGCAGGACTAGTAGGTACCAGTAAAAACAACTTCAACACTATCTTCCTGCCTGCCTCTGGTTTCTATAATGAAGATAGTCTGTACTACTTTGGTAAAAATGCCTACTATTGGACATCGGAACTCAGTGGTGCCGATTTGTACGACTATGCTGGTAGCCTTAAACAGTTAAAAATCAGAAACCAAGTCCGTTTTTATGGCCAAAACATTCGTGCGGTGGCTGTAAACAAAAAGAGCTACACCGTCAGATTTTTCAATGCCGACAGTACCCTTTTCGAAAGCCAGGTTGTTGAAGAAGGCAAGGCTGCAAATGCTGTTGTGGCACCCGCTATGAACGGGTATAACTTTAACAGGTGGAGCGATTCTTCCTTCACTAGGGTTGTGAGGAACTTAGATGTCTACGCCTTATATAAAAAGGTCGCCAATGTAACAGTTAGCGGTGTGGTCGATGCACACGAGTATGTTGATTTGGGCTTGAGTGTGAAGTGGGCTACCTGCAACGTAGGCGCTTCTAGCGTATGCGCATACGGCAACTACTACGCTTGGGGTGAAACTGAACCTAAAATGGAAGGCGCGCCATATAAATGGATGTACGATGATGATCCCGGTAAGTATTCCAAGTATAACACTACTGACAACAAGACGGTTCTAGACACAGAAGACGATGCGGCATCAGCAAACTGGGGTGAAGGTTGGCGTATGCCGACCAACGAGGAACTGACGGAGCTGGTTCTTGGTTGCTCTTGGGAGTGGACCGACAACTACAATAATTCGGGTATATCTGGTCAAATTGGTACAAGCAAGAAGAATGGAAACATCATCTTCCTACCTGCTGCTGGCACCAACAATGGTTATGGAGTGGGGAAAAACGGTGAATACTGGTCTTCTTCTTTCAACTATGACAATGTTCTGGGCGACTATGCTTGTATTATGGGTTTTAACGCTACGGAATTCAAATACAAAAACATGGTTTCAAACCGTCCGATTGCTAATGTTGTACGCGCGGTTGTGAAATAAGTTGCATAGAATGTCTCCCTTTCTGGAGACGAAAGTATTTTTAAAATGAGACAGATATGAATAAAACAATAATATCGATAATGGCTTTGGCATCATTTTCTTTTTTTGCGAATGCCGCCGATTATATGGTTGTGAAAACTGCCGATGGCAGTGAAGATGTTTACGAAATGAAGCACGTCACCGAAATGTCTTATGAGGAGGTGGACGATGCTGCGACTGTACAAGGTGTTTCCGTAAACGGTAAAGTTGGCGAATACGCTTATGTTGACCTATATTTGCCAAGTGGCACCAAGTGGGCCACATACAATGTGGGTGCAAGCAATCCTACCGGAGCAGGTGACTTGTTCGCATGGGGTGAGACCAAGTCGAAAAATGACTACAGTCTGGATAGCTATAAGTGGTTTGACGTTTCTGCTGAAAAATACACCAAATATGGTTACTTAAATGGTGAGATGTCGGGTGCAGGTGCTGGCGGAAAACAATACACAGGTGTAAATTGTGTTGATGACGGCAAGTTTAACCTGGAATTGGAAGACGATGCGGCAACTGTAAACTGGGGTGGTGATTGGAGAATGCCTACAGCTACCGAACTGAAGGAATTGTTCGATGGTTGTGTATGGGTTTTGACAAACAATTTCAATGGCAGTGGAGTTGCTGGCCTTGTTGGAACAAGCAAGAAGAACGGTAATGTTATTTTCTTGCCCGAAGCTAATGGCTACTGGTCATCAACTCTCGACGTTACCCGGCCTTCCGACGCTCTATACATTGGCAATAACAAAATATACGTACCGGTTAGTCGCTTCCAGGGCAAATATGTCCGCGCTGTGGTTAAATAGTACAACTATATACAACGGCATGTAGCCAACATGCTGGAACGAAAAAGTCCTAAAAAAGAAAAGCAGGTCTCCCCGAGACCTGCTTTTCTGTATAGTACAAGTACACTATTTGTGTGTTAGTGGTTTTTCTTGAAGGCTTCAATACGCTCTTTAAAGAGCGGTTCCTGTTCCTTCTTGAAGAACGATGTACAAATACGGACGCCCTGTTCGTTCGAACCCATCGTGTCGAGTGGAAATACGGCTATTCCGTAGTACATTAGTTCACGGGTAAGCTGCAAGTCGTTCATACCTGGATATTGGACCGTGAAATAAAAACCATCGGCCAAAGGCGCACCCATATCGTTGTCGTAAACCAAGTAGAAGTTGTTTGCAAGCAGAACTTCCTTCATAAACTTGGCACGGCGGCCATATTCCTTTACATCGTCGAGGAAGTTGTATTTGCCGTCGCAAGCGGCTTCCATAAGTGCCGACATCGCATGCTGAACACTATGTGTAGTCCCACTCGAAAGAGTGTACATCAGGCGGTTGCAGAAGAAGTTACCAAACTCTCCAACACCAAACTTGTCGGTTAGCGGCTTATAGACCCTTTTATAGAGTTTATTGCTAATGCAGGTTACACCTATACGCTGGCCGGCATAAGAGAAGGCCTTCGAACCTGAAATCCACAATACATAATTGTCGGTATAGTTTGCGACCGTAGCCTGATAAGGCGACTGATATGGATGCGAAAGGTCGCGGCGGAAATCCATGGCAAAATAAGCCAAATCTTCCAACACAATCACATCGTACTTGTCGGCCAAACCTGCAATTCCCTTTAATTCCTCGTCGGTGAAACAAACCCACGAAGGGTTGTTAGGATTAGAGTAGACAATGCTGTTGATGTTACCTGCCGACATCATCTCGTCTAATTTTTTGATGAGTTTATCACCACGAAAATCGTGAATATCTAAACCAACGTGCTTTAAACCTATTACGTCGCATTGGGTAGTCTGCACCGGGAAACCAGGCTGGATAAACAGTACAGTATCTTTAGCCGTGTTAGCTGTAGCGTGGTGTATTGCCATAAAGGTTGCGAATGTACCCTGCATACTACCTGCTGTAGCTACGCAGCAAAGAGGGTCAATATCGATGCCAATGAAAGCCTTGACAAATTGCGAAGCAGCGCTTTTAAGGCGGGGAATACCCCCGTTTGGAGGGTAAATTGTTGCACAACCGTTTGCTAAAGCTTCTTGTTCGGCCTTAAGGGCTATTTCAGATGGTTTAAGGCCAGGCACGCCCATTTCAAGGTGTATGATAGGCTGACCTGTTTTCTCTTCCAGCAAACGCGAAAGAGCCTGTATGTCGCGAATGGTTGCGCTTGAAAAATCGCCTAACGCCATACTGTTGATGGCATCGGTTACTGTTTGATAGTCTAATGGAGTATTCAATTGAATATAAATTTTGTATAAAAAACGTATGTTAAACGTCTCTGTCTTTTAGAACTGGAAATTTCTTACGGAAAGCGTTAAGTTTTTCCATATCGAGTTCAATGGTAATGGCGCTTTCCTTGTCAGGCGGACATACTGCTACATCGCGCCCGTATGCATCAATGCACTGTGTACCGCCACTGTATTCACAAACCGGATCTTTCCCGACACGGTTCACACCGCACACATAGCACTGGTTCTCGATAGCCCTTGCATGCAGCAGAATGTTCCATGCGTTTAAACGTACTGTCGGCCAGTTGGCAACAACCAAAAGGCAGTCGTAGTCTTCGTGGTTGCGCAACCAAAGCGGAAACCTGAGGTCGTAGCACACAGAAAGCAAGAATCGAACCCCTCGGTAATCGATAATCACTCTGTCATTTCCAGCAGTGTAACGCTTATTTTCACCACCATAAGTAAACAAGTGGTGTTTGTCGTAGTGGACTTCAGAGCCATCGGGCTTAACAAAATAAAACCGGTTGTAGCAGCCACTAGCAGAAGAAACAGCAACCGAGCCGGCTATAGCGGCATCGAGCTTCTTTGCAGTCAGCCTCATCCATTGTAGTGTTTCCCCCTCTTCAAGTTCTGTTTTGCCAGCCGGTTCAGCAACAAAGCCTGTGCTAAACATCTCAGGCAAGACGTAAAGGTCGCTCTTCGGTAACGATAAAAGGGAAATCCCCAACCGTTCAGTATTTTCGGCGGGGCTTTCCCAAATAATATCTCGCTGTAAAAGGGTTACTTTCACAATAGGTCCGTTTATTTTATTGGTAAACCTTTCGCAGGTCTTTAACTCTAACAGCCTTACCCTCGGTTTGCGGAAGCGTACCGGCCACTAACAGGTGAATGCGTGGTGTAAGCAGAATTTCGTCCTTCAAAGCACGGCAAACCGCTTTTTCCAAATCTTTCAGCTGACTGTCGGTCATACCCTCTTTGGCCAGTTCGACGTCAACGGTCATGTTGTCGTTGTCGTTATCGGTCGTAAGTGTAATCAGGTAGTTACTGCTTAATTCCGGATAATTCAACAGAATCTTTTCAATTTGGATAGGGAAGATGTTAACCCCACGCAACACCATCATATCGTCGCTACGGCCCTTCATTCTGTCAAGTCTGATGTGCTTGCGTCCGCAAGGGCAGTCACCAGGTAAGACACGGGTAAGGTCGCGGGTCCGGTAGCGTAGTAAAGGCATCGCCTCACGGTTGAGGGTGGTAAGTACCAATTCGCCAATTTGTCCGTCTGGTACTGGTTCTAATGTTTCAGGGTCAACAATCTCAACAATGTAGTAGTCTTCCCAGAAGTGGAGACCGTTCTGTTCTTTACATTCGAATGCAACGCCTGGTCCGCACATTTCACTCATACCGAACGAGTTGTAGGCTTTTACACCAAACATATCCTCAATACGTTTGCGTTGTTCTTCGGTATGGGGTTCAGCGCCAATGGCAAAAACTTTCAGCTTGGTGTCCTTCCGTGGATCAACTCCTTCTTTTTCCATTACCTCGTGCAGACGGGTAAGGTAGCTAGGAATAGCGTGGATGGCTGTAGTGCCGAAATCTTTAATGAACTTTATCTGTCGCAGAGAGTTTCCTGCGGCAGCTGGTACGGTAAGCATACCAAGACGCTCGGCTCCATACTGGAAACCTAGTCCGCCTGTAAACATGCCGTAACCCGATGAATTTTGGAAGACATCGTCAGGTCGCAAGCCTACCATCCATAAACAACGTGCCACAGCATTTGCCCATTCGTCCAAATCTTTCTGTGTGTGTAAAATCACAGTCGGATTTCCAGTTGTACCGCTACTTGAGTGTAAACGGACACATTTTGAGAGGGGAACACTGGCAAGACCAAAAGGATAGGTGTCGCGCAAATCTTGTTTGGTAGTAAACGGTATTTTGCGGACATCTTCAAGTGTCTTGATGTCCTCTGGTTTCAGACCTGCCTCTTCAAAGCGCTTCTTATAGAAAGGCGAATTCATGCAGTGGCGTATTGTTTTCTGTAAACGCTCTAGCTGCAGTTTCTTAATCTCCTCGCGAGACATCGTCTCAATTTCGGGATTGAAATATTCTGAATTATTGTTAGCCATTTTATTTATTTATGTCATTTGTTCCTTTAACCCCAATTGTTAGAATCGGATGTTTAAAGATTTCAAGCAGGATGTATGTCCCTGCCCCCTGGTTATGCGTTAAGGCCTAAATCGAAAGCCTTTAAGTTCGACTCAACAATAGCCTCGCCCTTACGTTGGAAAATGCGTGCCACAGCATTGCGCAACTGGTCGGCAGAAAGAATACCGAGGTGTGCGGCTACCTTTCCGAGGAGCACCATGTTTGCTCCCTTAGGGTTGTGGGTTTGCTGTGCCAGATCTTCAATGTCTAACAAAACCGCATGTGGCAGCGCCTTTAATTCAGCTTCAATGGCGGCAGCATCGGGGTAGTTGGGAATGTTGACGAAATTTTTGCTGTTGGTAACCACCACACCGTCAGCCGCCAAATAAGGAAGATAGCGGAGGGCCTCCATTGGTTCCATTGAAACAATCAGATCTACCTTGCCTTTGGGAATCAGGTCGCTGTAAATAGGTTCGGTGCTAAGGCGCAAGTTACTCTGCACGTCACCGCCACGCTGGC